>CAXTVL010000001.1:0-4343 GCA_964247515.1 uncultured Acetobacteraceae bacterium
CACGGCGTTGCTGGTGATCGACATGCACACCGATTTCTGCCACCAAGATGGCTGGCTGGCCGGGATCGGCGTCGCTAGCGCCGCGGCACGGCGGCCGATCGCGCCGCTCGCCGGACTGCTGCCAAGGCTCCGCCACGCGCGGGTGCCGGTGGTCTGGGTCAATTGGGGCACGCGGCCGGACCGGCTCAACATCTCGCCGTCGTTGCGCCACGTCTACGACGCCGACGGCGGCGGCCATGGGCTCGGCGATCCGGGGCGGCGCGGGGCCGTGCTGCAGGCCGGCAGTTGGTCGGCGCAGGTGGTCGACGAGTTGGCGCCGGCGCCGGGCGACGTGCGCGTCGACAAGCACCGGATGAGCGGGTTCTGGGACACGCCGCTCGATTCCATCCTGCGCAACCTCGGCGTCTCGACGCTGCTGTTCGCCGGCGTCAACCTCGACCAGTGCGTGCTGCACACCCTGGCCGACGCGAACTTCCTGGGCTACGACACCTTGTTGCTGGAAGACTGCGCCGCCACCACCAACCCCGATTTCTGCCGGGAGGCGACACTGCTGAACATCCGCCAGATCTTCGGCTTCCACCTGCTCTCCACCGACCTGCTGAGCGCGTTGCAGCGAGGGGCCCTGCCGGCATGATGGCGGCCCCCGTGCTGGCGCGGCGCCCCGGCGAGCTGCGCGGCTTCCGCATCGCGCCCGGCGACAGCAACTACTTCGCCTGCCTGTTCGACCCGCTGGCGGACGGCGTCGGCTTCACCCTGGTGGTGGAGATTTTCGCGCCGGGAGGGCGGACGCCGCCGAACACGCACCGCGCGGCGGAGGAGTCGTTCTTCGTCCTGGCCGGCGAGGGACGCGCGCTGGCCGACGGCGCCGCGATGCCGATCGGGCCGGGCGACGCCTTCGTGCTGCGCCCTGGCGTCGAGCACGTCGTGGAGAACACCGGCGAGGGCAAGCTCTATTGCCTGACGCTGATGGTCCCGAACGAGGGCTTCGCCGAGATGATCCGCGGCGGCGCCGAGGTCGAGCTGACCGACGACGACCGCGCCGTGATCGCGGGCCGCCGGTCGGGCTGATCGCCTGAGCCGTGCCGCTTGGAAGGAGACGAGGATGCGGAAGCTGGCTCTCTGGCTGGCGGCGTTGCTGTTGCCCGGAACGGCGCTGGCCGATCAGCGCATCGTGTTCGCGACCGACTGGAAGGCCGAGGCCGAGCACGGCGGCTTCTACCAGGCCGTCGCCGAGGGCCTCTACAAGAAGGCCGGCCTCGACGTGGTGATCCACGAGGGCGGCCCGGGGATCGACAACCAGCAGCTCATCGCCGCCGGCGCGGTCGACATGGCGATGGGCTCGAACAGCTTCTTCGCGCTCAACCTGGCGCAGGCGGGCGCCCCGGTGCGCGCGGTGATGGCGGCGTTCCAGAAGGACCCGCAGGCGCTGATGACCCATCCGCGCGACGACGTGGCCTCGCTCGCCGACATGAAGGGCAAGCCGATCCTGGTGGCCAACGCCTCGGTCAACACGTTCTGGGTCTGGCTCAAGGCGAAGTACGGCTTCCAGGACAACCAGATCCGCAAGTACACCTTCAACATGGCGCCCTGGCTGGTCGACCAGACGGCGATCCAGCAATGCTACCTGTCGTCGGAGCCGTTCCTGGTCGGCAAGGAGGGGGTGACGCCGAAAGTGTTCCTGCTGGCCGATTACGGCTACCCGAGCTACGCCGCGATGGTGCTGGTGCCGCAGGCCACGATCGACAAGAAGCCGGACATGGTGCGCGCCTTCGTCGCGGCGTCGGTCCAGGGCTGGCGCGACTACCTGCACGGCGACAACCGCGCCGCCAACGCGATGATCAAGCGCGACAACCCGGACGAGACCGACGACGTGATCGCCTACGGCATCGCCAAGATGAAGCAGTACGAGATCGTCGAGGGCGGCGACGCCAAGGCGGGCGCGATCGGCGCCATGACCGACGCGCGCTGGAAGCGGTTCTTCGACGTCATGGTGGCGGCGAACGTCTATCCGGCCAGCCTGGACTACAAGCAGGCCTACACGCTGGCGTTCCTGCCCAAGCGGTAGGTCAGAACGCGGCGAACGCCCGCCGTACCCGCTCAAGATAACGCTGCCGGATGGCGGCGGTCGAGCGGTCGGTGTCGTAGAGCGAGAGATACACGCCGGCCGCGCGCGGCGCCATCAGCCGGCGCAGGCCGCGCATGAACACCGCGCGGTTCGGCTCGCGCATCACCAGGCGCACCAGCCACCACGGCGATCCGGTGATGGTCACGACCGCGAGCTTGCGCATGTGGGTCAGCCCCGGGCGGATGTCGCCGCCGCCTGGCGGCAGGTGGAACGCGACACCCGGCAGCAGCACGCGGTCGAGATAGCCCTTGACCATCGCCGGCGTCGCGTACCACCAGGTCGGGAAGCAGAACACCAGCGCCTCGGCCGCCCGCAGCCGCGCCACGTACGGGGCGACCGAGGCTTCGTTGGCGGGCGAGTGGTCGTAGCCGCGCCGCTCGGCCTCGGTCAGCGCGGGCGAGAAGCCCTCGGCGTAGAGGTCCAGGTCGTCGACCTCGTGGCCGGCGCGCGCCAGCCCGTCCAGCACGGCGCGATGCAAGGCGGCGGCGAAGCTGTCGGGGACCGGGTGGCCGTAGACGACATGCACCCGCATCGCTCAGAGCCGCGCCAGCCGCGCCGCGACACGGGCGCGGAAGGCGGCGCGGCTGGCGTCGGTCGAGACGTTCATGTGGTAGTGCGCGAGGTAGGTGACGCGGGCGCCTCGGCCGCAGAACCAGCGGAAATAGCGCGTGACGTGGGCGCGCGGCAGGTCGCCGATCGAGAAACGCACCACCCAGCGGGCGCGGCCGTAGGTCGTGACCGCCACGACGCGGCCGATGTTGGACAGCAGCGGCGTGACCTTCGCGCCGTCGATGTCGAACGCCACCCCTGGCGCCAGCACGCGGTCGAAGAAGCCCTTCAGGATCGCCGGCAGGCCGAAGCACCAGACCGGGAAGCAGAACACCACCGCCTCGGCCCAGCGCAGCAACTCCACATACTTGGCGATGCCGGCGTGCTCGGCGCCGGGGTCGTGGTAGCTCAGCCGCTCGGCGCGCGACAGGCGCGGGTCGAAATCCTCGGCGTAGAGGTCGAGGTCGCGGACCTCGTGGCGGCCGCGCAGCGCGTCGAGCACGGTCGCGTGCAGGCTGGCGGCGTAGCTGGTCTCGACCGGGTGCGCGTAGATCACCAGCACGCGCACGCTCAGCCGCCGACGACGAGGCGCGAGCCGTGCCGCACCGCGATGGTGATGGTGCACGCGTCGATGGCCCTGGCGCGCGTGGGGTCCTGGCCGGTGCCGGGGTTGACCGGGAACGCCGGGAAGCTGGCGCCGGCGACGGACAGGCGCAGCGCCTCGCCGGGGAACAGCGTGGCGCAGGTGGCGCGCAGGTCGACCGTCACCACCGGCTCCGCGCGCGCCACGCGGCGGTGGCCGCCGGCGATCGGCCAGACCCGCCCATCGACCACGCGCGACAACGTGCAGGACAGGTCGAAGTCGGGCGCGTCGGCCTCGGCCCGCAGCTCCGCGCTGACCCGGCCCGCGAGCGGGAGCGGTTCGGTCAAAGGCGGCGTGGTGAACGTCAGCACGTCGCCGCGTTGGTCGAGCAGCGCGCGGTCGCTGCCCGGCGGCAAGCTCGGCACCGGCCGCCACGGATCGTGCACGAGGCACTCCGCACTGTCGTCGTCGGGCTGGACGATCGTCAGCGAGCCGTCCCGCTCGTCGGCTGCGGCGCGCCCGGTGCCGCCCAGATGCAGGACCGTCGGCGTCGCGGGCCAAGCCTCGGACTCCTGCCAAATCCGCGCGCCCAGGTCGAACAGGCGGACGCCGCCCGGCGCGTGTCCGTCGCGGGCGGCGCGCAGCCACGCCGCCCGCGGGGGGGCGGGGCTGGGGGGGGGCGGCCCCCCCGCCCACCCCCCGCGGCCCCCCCCGGCCGCCCACGATCGCCTCCCGATGCGCCGAAGGCGAGATCGCGTCCCATCCGGCGCCCGGCTCGGGATGGTCGATCCAGTCATGGTAGTGCGACAGCGCCCGGTATCGCTCCATTGCCTCCGGCCGGGCCGTGGCCGGCGGGTTCGCCGCGGCCTGGCGCAGCGCCAGGAACGCCGCCTCGTCGCCGGCGCGGCGCGCGGTCTCGGCGCCCAGTTGCGCCGCCCAGCCGATGCCGTTCTGCAACGCGAACGCGCCGCCCTCGTAGGCCCAGTCGGTGCGCAGGTCCCAACCGATCATCGCGGGCGCGGGGGGGCGGCCACCCCCCCGCGCCCGCCCCGCCCGGCGCCTCGAAGGCCAGCTCCGCGCCGCCCT
>CAXTVL010000001.1:4353-30982 GCA_964247515.1 uncultured Acetobacteraceae bacterium
CGCGACCGGCCGCGAGCAGTTGGTTGGTGCCCTGGTAGGAGAACCCGTACATGCAGACCCGGCCGTCGCTCTCGGGGAGGTCGGCCGCCCACGCCACCGTCGCCGCGCCATCGGCCGCGTCGTCGGCGAACAGCCTGAACGCGCCCTCCGACGTGCCGCGCCCGCGCACATCCTGCACCACCACGACGAAGCCTTGCGCCGCGTACCAGGACGGGTGCGCGTAGCACAGCGTCGAGGCGATCCGGCGCCCGTACGGCTGGCGCATCAGCAGCACGGGATGGCGGCCGGGCGCCGCCGGCGCGTAGACGTCGGCGTCGAGCCGCACGCCGTCTGCGGTGCGCAGCGACGCCGTGCGCGGTGTCACGCGGCGGCGGCCCAGCCGCGCATCTTGCCGGGGTTGAGCAGGCCCTGCGGATCGGCGGCGCGCTTGAACGCCAGTTGCTCGGGGTCGGTCCGCTTCATGCCGCCGTCCTCCAGCACGTAGGTGTGCGGGTCGAACACCGCGCAGCCCCGCCGCTCCAGATGGGCGATGATCTCGCGCAGCCGCGCCTCGGTGGTGTAGCGCAGCAGCGGCAGCGCCGCGCAGGCGACCTCGCCGCCGGCGCGGATGTATTCGAGGTGCATCGGCAGCTCGTCGCCGTACGCGGCCACGAACTCCGCCACCATCGCCAGCGGCTCGCGCGCGGGGAAGCGGACTTGCAGGTAGGTAATGGAGCGGTCGACCTTGAGCGCCTGCAACGTGGTGTGGTTCCAGGTGAACTCGAACGCCGGCACGGCGCCATCGCGCTCGATCTCGGCCTCGCTCAGCCGCCGCGCGAACCGGCCGCCCGCCGCTCGCAGCATGTCCTCGAACGGCTCGATGCTCTCGGCGCCCACGAGGAACAGCCCGACCGCGTGGCCTGGCGTCAGCAATCCGGCGAGCGGGCGGAAATAGCCCGCCACGGTCGCGTCGACGCAGCAGCACAGCCGCTTGGCGAGGCCGTCCGCCACCGCCACCCGCTCGGTGAAGCGCGCCAGTTCGGCGAAATCGGAAAACTCCACCACGCAGTCGACCCAGTCGTGCGTGCGCGCCAGGGCGATGCGCAGCTCGGTGATGATGCCGTTGGTGCCGTAGGCGTGGTGGACGCGGTTGACGTCGGCGCCGTGCAGCTCCAGCACGCGCGGCTCCGGCTCCATGGTGACGACGCGCGCCGACAGCAGGTTGCCGGGGTCGCGCAACTGGCCGTGGTTGATCGAGCCGATGCCGCCCGAGCCGCCGGCCACGAAGCCGCCGATGCTGGCGGTGCGGCGCGTCGACGGGAACATGCGCAGCTCCCAGCCGTGCGGGCGGCACTGGCGCTCGATCTCGTGCAGGCGCGCGCCGCTGCCCACGCGCAGCACGCCCCGTTCCGGCACGCCGATGCCGTCGAGCGCCATCAGGTCGAGCACGACCCCGCCGGCGAGCGGCATCGCCTGGCCGTAATTGCCGGTGCCCGCGCCGCGCGCCGTGACCGGGACGCCGGCCGCGTGGCACTGCCGCAGCACCGCGATCACCTCGGCCTCGGAGCGGGGCGACACCACGCGGGCGGCGGGGCCGCCGCGCAACCGCGGCTGCCGCACCGGGCGGTACCCGCCGACGGCGCGCGACTTCTGCCGCACCAGGGTCGGGGCGGCCTCGACCGGCACCGGCGCCAGCGCCGCCGCCAAGCCGGCCCAATCGACGCTCATGGGCACTGCATCAGGTGATCGAGCTCCCGGTGGTCGGGCAGCGTGGTGTCGATGGCCACGCCCGCGCGCAGCACCACGCGGCCGTCGCGCGGGCGGGCCAGCAGCTCGTTCAGGGTGCGGGCGCGGAACAGGATCAGATCGGCCGGCCCGCCCACCGCGATCCGGCGCGCTTCCATGCCGGCGACCGCGGCGGGCGTGTCGGCGGCGGCGCGCGCCCAATCCGCGAGCGGGTGGTCGAGCTGGCCGACGCGCGTCGCCTCGCGGAACACTTCCACCATGTCGTGATCGCCATAGGCGTGGAACGGGTCGCGGCAGTTGTCGCTGGCGACGCTGACCGCGATGCCGCGCGCGCGCAACTCGTGCAGCAGTGTCACGCCGCGCCAGCGCGGGGTGCGGCCGGGTGCCCGGTCCTGCAGGTACATGTTGCACATCGGCAGGCTGACGATGGCGATGCCGGCCTCGGCCACCGCGTCCATGGTGCGGTCGGCCGGGTCCGGGTCTTGCATCGCCAGGCTGCAACAGTGCCCGGCCACGATCCGGCCTGGGAAGCGGCGGCGCGTCGCCGTGCGCGCGATGCGCAGCAGGCAGTCCGACGCCGGATCGCCGGTCTCGTCGACGTGGAAATCCAGGTCGAGGCCACGCTCCTCGGCCAACGCGAACACCCGGTCTAGGAACCAGTCCGCCTCGGACGGGTACGGCACGCCGCCCATGACGCCGCCCGACTCGGCGACCAGGTCGGCCAGGCGCACCAGCCAGGCCTCGTCGCGCGCCGCCTCGGGGTGGAACAGCGCCACCGCCTGCAGCTCGATCCGGCCGCGCCATCGCTCGCGCAGTTCGCGGAACACCGGCCAGGAGATTTCCGGCTGCTTGCCGATCGAGTCGAGGTGGGTGCGGACCGCCCGGGTTCCGTGCGCGTAGGCGCAGCGCAGGCCGAACTCGGCCCGCGCGCGTATGTCGGCGGCGCTCCAGCGCGCTTCGCGGTCGGCGCCCACGGTCGACAGTGCGGCCTCGCGGCTGCCGTCGGGGTTGGCGGCGCGCGGCCAGATATGGCCCTTGTCGAGATGCGTGTGCAGGTCGACCAGGCACGGCCACACCATGCCGCCGTCGAGGTCGCGTCCATCGCCTTCGATTTGGCCGATCCGCTCGATGCGGCCGCCCGCGACGGCGATGTCGACCAACTCGCCCGGGCCGCCGAACGCCTCGGGGACGCGGGCGCGGCGCAGCAGCAGGTCGGTCATCGCTCGCGCTCCATCGCGCTCTCGTGCCAGTGCCGCAGCAGCAGGGTTTGCAACCCGCTCAGCGCCAGGAAGATCAGGATGCCCAGCGCCGACAGCAGCGCGAGCGCCGCGAACATGCCGGCGATGTTGAGCCGGTTGGCGCTCTCGACGATGCGCCAGGCCAAGCCGGAGCCGGTGCCCGACCCGGCCACGAACTCCGCCACCACGGCGCCGATCAGCGCCAGCCCGCCGGAAATCCTCATCCCCGCCAGCAGGTACGGCAGCGCCGTCGGCAGTTGCAGCAGGCGCAATCGCTGCCCGTCGGAGGCGCCGTAGAGCTGGAACAGGTCGCGCAGGTTGTGGTCGACGCTGCGCAGGCCCAGCGTGGTGTTGGACAGGATCGGGAAGAACGCCACGATGGTGGCCAGGATCAGCAGCGCCCGGTCGACGTTCTCGACGCCGACCCAGATCAGCACCAGGGGGGCGATGGCGACCACCGGCGTCACCTGCAGGATCACCGCGTAGGGGAACACGCCCAGCTCGACCAGGCGCGAGCGGGCCGCCAGCACCGCGAGGCCGACGCCGAACACCAGCGCCAGCAGGACCGCCGCGACGGTGATGCGCAGCGTGATCCACAACGAGGTCAGCAGCGTGGCGCCGTCGGTCCAGAACGCGCGCGCGATCGCCGACGGCGCCGGCAGCACGAAGCGCGGCACCCGCAGGTACCAGACAAGGAACTCCCAGAGCCCGAGCAGCGCCAAGCCGAGCAGCAGCGGCACCGCGATCCGCGCCGACAGCGGCAACGGCCCTTCCGGCATCAGTGTGCCCGCCGCAGCACCGCCGAGACGCGGCGGCAGTGTTCGTTGTAGGCGGGCGAGGTGCGGAACGCCTCGTCGCGCGGGTACGGCGCGTCGACCGCCACGATCTCCTCGACGCGTCCCGGCCGCGCGCCCATGACCACGATCCGGCTCGACAGGTAGACGCTCTCGTAGACGCTGTGGGTGACGAACACGACGGTCCAGCCGCCCTCGGCCCAGAGCGACAGCAGGTCGTCGTTGAGCCGCTGGCGGGTGAACTCGTCGAGTGCCGCGAACGGCTCGTCCATCAGCAGCAGGCGCGGGCGCAGCACCAGCGCGCGGGCGATCGACACCCGCATCCGCATCCCGCCCGAGAGCTGGCGCGGGTAGGCGTCGGCGAAGCCCTCCAGGCCGACATTGGCCAGCGCCGCCAGCACCGCCGGCCGCGCCTCGCGCCGCCGCTGCCCGCGCAGCCGCAGCGGCAGGAACACGTTGCCGAACACCGTGGCCCAGGGCATCAGCGTGGCGTCCTGGAACACGAAGCCCAACGAGCGCTCCGGCTTGCCGGCCGCGTCGTGCATCGCGCCCGGCCAGTCGATCGTGCCGCCGCTCGGCTGGCCCAGCCCCGCGATCAGCCGCAGCAGCGTGGACTTGCCGCAGCCCGAGGGGCCCAGCAGCGAGACGAACTCGCCCGGCGCGATGTCGAGGTCGATGCCGTCCAGCGCCCGGGTGCCGGAGGCGTAGGTCTTGGACGCGCCGCGGATGCGGACCACCTTGCGCGACGGCGCGGCGACGCTGCCTTCCATGGCTGCGGACGCAGCAAGCGTCATGCCATCGTCGCGTCCGGCCCGTTGCGCAGCCAGGCGTCGAGGTCGAAGCGGCGCATCTCGTCGAGCAGCGCCGCGAGCCTGCCGGCGGTATGGCGCAGCAGGCGGGCACCATCCTCGGCGGTCGCCAGGCTGGCGTCGCCGAGCGCGCCTTGCGGGTGCAAATCCTGGGTCTCCCAGCCGAACCCCACGGCGCCCTCCGGCGTGAGCGTGGCGAAGGCCGCCGCCTGGTCGAGCCAGGCGCTGCGGAAGTTGCGCGCCCGCGCCATGTCCACCAGCCCCGGCGCGATGTGGCGCATCAGCGAGGTCTCGATGCGGCCGCCATGGATGCCCTCGGGATCGTCGAGTCCGTCCGGGACGCCGAGCCGGCTCCACAGGCAGCCGACCGCCAGCATCCGCGCCCGCGCGCGCAGCCGGCGGCACACCAGTTCGACCAGTTGCGGCTGGCCACCATGGCTGTTCAGGATCAGCAGCCGCCGCACACCGGCGCGCGCCACGCTCTCGCCGATCTCCGTCCACAGCGCCAGCAGCGTCTCGGCCGAGCTGGTCAGCGTGCCGGGGAAGCGGATGTGCTCAACCGACAGGCCGACCGCCTGCGTCGGCAGCACCAATACGCGCGTGTCGTCGGGCAGCAACGCCAGGGTTGCCTCGACCAGCGCTTCGTTGATCGTGGTGTCGACCGAGACCGGCAGATGCGGCCCGTGCTGCTCGACCGCCGCCACCGGCAGCACCGCCACGGTGCTTGCGGGCAGGTCGCGGAACGCGGTCCAGGGCAGGTCCTGCCAGCGATGCGAGGGCTTGGTCATCGGCGCAGTGCGCGGCATTCGGGCGAAGCTGGCAACAGTTTTCCGCAGGGCGGCGGGTGGCATGGGGCGGCGCGTGGCATGTCGTGTGCTGCGCGGGCCAGCCGAAGCTGCTCGCCGCGCCCTACCTGTTGGCCGCGCTGGCGATGCGGGCCTGTTCGGCCGCGTGGCGCAGCCCGCCGCGCTGATGGCCCGCCACGACGAGGCTTGAGCGGTGCCACCGCGCATCGCGCGGGACCGGGCCCGTGGCGCGATGTCCGGGCGCCGCGCGGCCGCGGTCGGTGAACGCATGGATCAGCCGGCCACACACATGCATCGCCGGATCGAAGCTGGTCAGCGGCAGACTGCATAATTCGCGACGGGACGCTTCGCGGAGCGCGCAAAAGCGTTGCAACCTCCGCAGAAGAGGGGTATGCCTCCTATTGCCCGTGCGGGACCAAGCGCCCAGCGTCGCGCGGGCCGATGCGGGCGATGTCTGCGACGTCACGGAACGATCCGCCTCGATCGGGCCCCGTCCGTCGAACCGAACTCGGCGTCGACTGAATGACGTCGGACGAAAAACAACCGCCAAGCCCGGGAGGGTGTCCAAAGATGCAGACGCATTGTGCTGTCGTCCCCAGAGCGCGCGCCGAGACCAATCGAAGTTCCGCTGGCTTGATCGTCAAGGTCGGATGCCGTGGAACGCCCCGTCGCTCGGGGCCGGTCGCGGCGCGTCGCGATGCGTCGCCCCCGAAGCGGACAATTGGAGCACCGACATGAAGCTCGCAGCCACACGGCCGCAGGAGTTCAACAGCGGCAAGATGCCAGCGCTGTTCAAGAAGCAGTTGCAGAAATGCAAGCTGCGGCCGGGCGAGACCGTCCTGCTGATCTCCGACATCACGGTGCGCGACGACTACATCCACAGCACCGTCGCCGCCGCCGAGGAGCTCGGGGCGTTCCCGTACGAGATGCGGCTGGGCGGCGTCCCCAGTCGCCTGCGGGTCGGCGCCGACATCATCGGCCAGTGCAAGGGCGCCATGGACGCGATCCAGAAGGCCGACCTGATCGTGATCTTCCACCTGCCGATCTGGACGGCCTGGATGGGGCCGATGCTCAAGGGCGGCGGGCGCATCCTGCTGATCGAGGACGGCCCCGACGACCTGGCCGAAATGATGTCGCCCGACGGGTTGAAGGAGGCGGCGCACGTGGCGAAGGAGTTGCTGGGCGGCGCCCGGGAGTTCCACATGCATCGCGGCAGCGGCACCGATCTGCGCTGGTCGGGCGGCCAGTATCGGGACTTCGTGATCTGGGGCGCCGCCGACGAGCCGGGCCATTTCGACACCTGGGGCGGCGGCATGGCGCAGATGTTCCCCAAGGACGACACCGCGAACGGCCGCGTCGTCCTCGAGCCTGGCGACATCATCATCCTGCCGTACTCGAAATACGTCTCGAGTCCCGTCGACATCACGGTCAAGGACGGATTCATGACGTCGATCGAGGGTGGCCTGGACGCCAAGCTGATCAGCGATTGGCTCGAGGACAACAAGGACCACGAGGACGACCGCGACCCTTGGGCGGTCTCGCATATGGGGTTCGGGTTCAACCCGCAGGCGCGCTGGTACTGGAACGCGCTGGTCGGCGCCGAGCCGGAACGCAACCGCTGCGCGGCACGGATGTTTCCCGGAAACTTCCTGTTCTCGTGCGGGCCGAACACGTTGGGCGGCGGCAACCGCAAGACCATGGGCCATTGCGACATACCCATGCGCGACTGCACCCTCGAGATCGACGGCAACGTCGTGATCGACCGCGGCCGGTTCACCGACCCGCGGATGAACGTCGCGCGCGAGACGCGGTCGTGACGGGCGCGGGCGTCGAACACGCCGGATAGATCTTGCACGCAACCCGGAGACAGAGATGTACCCTTTCAAGAATGGCGAACTCTATCCACTGAACCAATGGTACGTGGCGGCCTGGTCCAGCGAGATCACGCGTGAGCCGTTGGCGCGCACCCTTTGCGGCACGTCCGTCGTGCTGTACCGCACCGAGCAAGGCGCCGCCGTCGCCCTCGACAACCGCTGCCCGCATCGCGCCCTGCCGCTGTCGATGGGCCGCCTGGCCGGCGACGTCCTGCAGTGCCGCTATCACGGGTTCGAGTTCGACCACACCGGCAAGTGCGTGGCGATCCCCTCGCAGGGCAGCGTCCCCGAGGACTACCGCGCCCGCGCCTTCCCGTTGCACGAGACCTGGCAATGGGTTTGGATTTGGATGGGCGATCCGGCGCTCGCCGACCCGTCGCTGATCCCCGACGGCCAGCTCATCCACACGCACGATCCCGCCTGGCACCCGGCAAAGGGTGGCCTGGTCCACCTGCGGTGCCGCTACCAGCTCCTGAACGAGAACCTGCTGGACCTGTCGCACCTGAGCTTCCTGCACAGCCACAGCGTCGGCAGTCCGGGCCTCGCGAAGGCTCCCGTGAGCCTCACGAACCACGGCCGCTACCTCGAAGTGTTCCGCAACGCCCGCAGCGACGACATGGAGAACCTCGCGGTCGGCAAGGCGCTGGGCATCCGCGGGCCGGTCGACCGCAAGCAGACGCAATTGTTCTTCGCGCCCGGCTTCCACGCGACCGGCGGCGACTACGACAGCGCCGAGGCGGACGGCGTCGATCCCGGCTACCATTTCGGCGCCATGCGCGTGCTGCACGGTGTGACACCGGAGACGCCCAACACGACGCACTATTTCTGGGGCTTCACCCGCGACTTCCAGCCAGGTGACGCCATGACCACGGCGTTGCACGGATCGATCGCCGACGCGTTGGTCGAGGACCAGGACGCGCTCGAGGCCGTGGAGCTGATGCTCGCGAACACGCCGGAGATGAGCGAGATCTCCTGCAAGGCGGATGCCGCCGCGTTTCGTGGGCGCCTGCTCGTGCAGCGCCAGATCGAGGCCGAGCGGCCCGGGCAGGTGTCGACGGAATCTCGCGAGGCGGTGCTCGCAGCGCAGTGAGATGCGGCCGGCCGCGACCGCCCGTGGGGCGGCGCGGGATTGTATCCTGAAAACCTGACGAATTGGGGAGAAGACGAATGGCGACGGAGTTGGGGTATCTCGGCATCGAGGCGTCCGACCTGGGGGCGTGGCAGCACTACAACAAGATGCATGGTCTGATGCAGGGAGAGACGCGCGCCGACGGCACGCTCACCTTCCGCAACGACGACCACGCCTCTCGCTTCCACATCTTCGAGGGGCCGTCGGACGACATCAGCTATGTCGGCTGGCTGACCGATTCGCCCGAGGAGTTCGACGCCGTGCGGGCCCGTCTGACGCAGGCCGGCGTGGCGGTCGAGGACGGCACCGAGCAGGCCGCGCGCGACCGTGACGTCGAGCGGTTCTACCGGTTCCGCGATCCCAACGGCATCGCCTTCGAGATGGCGATCGGTGCCAAGATGGCCTCAACCCCGTTCAAGTCAGACTACATCCCGGCCTTCGTCACCGGCGAGCAGGGACTCGGCCACCTCGTCGTCGTGACCGAGAAATACGCCGAGAGCGAGGAGTTCATGCGCCGCTTCCTGGGCGCCAAGGTGACTGACTACATCATCCAGCCGCTCACCCCCGAGGTCGACGGCAAGATCGGCTTCATCCGCACCAACGCCCGCCACCACTCCATCGGCTATGCGGAGGGTTTCCGGATGCCGCGCAAGATGCACCACTTCATGCTGCAGGTGCCCGACATCAACGGCGTCGGCACCACCTACGACCGCGTCAGGGCGGCCGGCATCCACATGAACCAGACGATCGGACAACACCCGAACGACCGCATGGTCTCGTTCTACAGCGAGACCCCGTCCGGCTTCTACGTGGAGTTCGGAGCGCTCGGCGTCTCCATCGCCGACGACCACGGCGAGCCGGGCGAAGTGTTCGACAAGTTCAGCAGTTGGGGCCACGAGTTCCAGGCCAAGCAGCCGAGTGCCGTGGTGTGAACGCGCGCGCCGAGGTCAGCCCGGAGGTCGGGCGCACCATCGTCGTGCGCGGGATCAAGACCAACTACCACGATATCGGGACGGGCGATCCGGTCGTGCTGCTGCACGGCTCCGGCCCCGGCGTGTCGGCCTGGGCGAACTGGCGGCTGACCATCCCGGCGATCGCCCGGACGCACCGCGTCATCGCGGTGGACATGCTGGGTTTCGGGTACACCGACCCGGACCCCGCCGGCGTCTACGACGTGGCGAGTTGGCAGGACCATCTGCTCGGATTCCTCGACGCGCTCGACCTGCGCGAGGTTTCGCTGGTGGGCAACTCGTTCGGCGGCGGCATGGCGCTGAAGCTCGCGATCAGCCAGCCGCGCCGCGTCGACAAGATGGTGTTGATGGGCTCCTCCGGTCTCGAGTTCGAGATGACGGAAGGCCTGCGCGCGGTCTGGGGCTACCAGCCTTCGGTCGCGAACATGAAGGCGCTGATGCAGGTGTTCGCGTTCGATCCCGGCCTGGTCTCCGACGACCTGGCGGAGATGCGCCACCGCGCGTCGACGCGGCCAGGGGTGGCCGAGGCGTTCGCGCAGATGTTCAACCGGCCCTGGCCGCAGAACCGCATCCCGGACCTGTCGAACGATCCGGAGCTCCTGAAGCGGCTGCCGCACGACACGCTGATCGTGCATGGCCGCGAGGACCGGGTGGTCCCGCTGGAGAGCTCGATCCGGATGTCCGGCCTGCTCGACCGCTCGCAGCTCCACGTCTTCGGCCGCTGCGGCCACTGGACGCAGATCGAACACGCGACCCGCTTCAACCGCCTCGTCTCGGGCTTCCTCGAAGGCTGACGGCGCACCGAGGCCGCCGGCGGCGACGTGTCCGCCCGGCGGGAAGGAGGATCATGGAACCACAGTCACGCGTGGCGCTGGTCACGGGCGGGTCGCGCGGGATCGGGGCGGCCATCGCGCGGCGGCTCGCCGCCGACGGCTTCGCCATCGCCGTCAACTACAACGGATCGGAGGAGGCCGCGCAAAACATCGTGGCGGCGATCCTGGATCGCGGCGGCACCGCCGTGGCACTGCGCGCCGACATCACCGACCTCGCGGCGAACGATGCCTTGTTCGATGCGGTGCTGGGCCGGCTGGGCCGGCTCGACGCGCTGGTGTGCAGCGCCGGCCTGAACGTGCTGGGCCGCTTCGCCGAGATCGACGAGGCGTCGTACGACCGGCTGTTCGCGATCACCAAGGGCACCTACTTCGCCATGCGCAACGCCATCGGCCGCATGGCGGAGGGCGGGCGCATCGTGACCCTCTCGAGTGGGCTGACACGCAACTGGGCGGCGGGTGCCGCGGCCTATGCCGGCTCAAAGGCCGCCATCGAGCAGTTCACCCGCTCGCTGTCGAAGGAGGCCGGGCCGCGCGGCATCACCGTCAACGCCGTGCTGCCCGGCGTGGTGCTGACCGACATGACGAGCGAGTACCCGCAGGCGCGCCTCGAGGCCGCCCGGCAGCAGACCAGCTTCAACCGGCTGGGCACGCCGGGCGACATCGCCGATGTGGTCGCTTTCCTGGTGAGCGAGCAAGCCCGGTGGATCACCGGGCAGTTGGTGGTGGCGAACGGCGGCAGCACGCCATGACAACGGCGTCACGCTCCGGCTGCCGCCGCGAACCGCGTCCGGGTCGGCAAGTCCGGCAGCCAGTCGCGCCGGCCGCGCGTGAACACCTCGACCGTGGGTGCCGGCGCGCCGCCGTCTAGGATGCCTGCCGCGACGATGTGCATCCGCGCCGCCCGACCGCGCAACGCGCTGACGAGGCGTACGACCGGGCGATGAACACCAACGCCCATGGCGTGTTCCTGTGCGTCAGGCCTGAGATCCTGGCGATGCGGCAGACCGGCGGCGGCGCCATCGTGAACAACTCGTCGGTGCTAAGCCGTGCGCGCCGCGCTCGACCCGGGGTTTTCCGGCCGATGCGGTCAAGCCCGCTGTCGCCGGGCGCATCGCCCCGGATCACCTCGCGTCGGCGAGCTCGGGGTCCGCCACGCTCCGCGCGGGAGCCATTTGGCTCCGGTGGCGGAGCATGTCGGCGGCGCGCTCGGCGATCATGACGATCGGCGCGTTGATGTTGCCCCCTACCATGTCAGGCATCACCGACGCGTCGACCACGCGCAGCCCCTCGATGCCGCGCACCTTGAGCTCGCGATCGGTGACGGCCATGGGGTCGTCCATGGTCCCCATGCGGCATGTTCCCAGCGGGTGATGCGTGGTCTGCGAGCGCGCCCGGATCGAGGCGTCGAGCGCCGCGTCGCTGTCGTTCGCGGGCGCGTCGATCTCCGCGCCGCACAGCCGGGCCAGCTCGCCGCGCGAGCGCAGGTCGGCGATCATGCGCAGCCCGGTGCGCAACGTGCTCCACTCCGCCCGATCGGTCAGGAAGTTCTGCCGTATCACCGGATGCGCGTTGGGGTCCGCCGAGCGAAGCGTGATCCTGCCGCTGCTGGTCGGTCGCAACAGCAAGACCCGGAACGCGAGACCGTCCTCATAGGCGTGCGAGGCGCGCAGGTACGGCCGGGCGCCGAGCGGCGCGGCATTCAGCAGAAACTGCAGGTCGGGCAGGGGTTGGCCTGGGTCGCTTCGGAGGAAGCCCATCAATCCGCTCGGCACGTCGCTCGCCATGCCGGAGCCGAACAATTGGGCCTGCAGCATGTCCCGCGCGATGCGGTCGTAGCGCATCCGTGCGAACAGGGGGCCGCGCTCGCGCCGCCTGAAGCGGACGATCGGTGAGACGTGGTCGCGCAAATTGCCGCCCACGCCCGGCAACGCGGCCACTGGCTCGATGCCGTGACGGCGCAGCTCGTCAGGGTCGCCGATGCCCGAGAGCATCAGGAGATGCGGCGACTTGATGACTCCGGCCGAGAGGATGACGTGCGGCGCGCGGGCCACGCGGGTCTCCCCGCCTCGGTCGTACTCGACGCCGACCACGCGGCCGCGTTCGATCAGCAGGCGCCGCGCCAACGCGCCAGTCTCGACGCGCAGGTTCGGCCGCGACAGCGCGGGTCGCAGGTAGGCGACCGACGCGCTGCACCGGCGGCCGTTGCGGATCGTCTGCTGGACCCGCCCGAACCCCTCCTGCCGCGCACCGTTGTAGTCGGCGGTCCGCGGATGACCGGCTGCGACGGCCGCCTCGCCGATCGCCTCGACCAGGGGATCGGAGTAACGGGTCTCGCGCACAGTGAGCGGACCGTCGCCGCCGCGAAACGCGTCCGCTCCGCGCTCCCATGTCTCCTGTTTGCGGAAATACGGCAGCACGTCGGCGTAGGACCAGCCGGTCAAGCCCGACGCCGCCCAGCGGTCGTAGTCGCCGGCGTGGCCGCGGACATAGCCGAGGGCGTTGGTGGAGGATGAGCCGCCCACCACCTTTCCGCGCGCGCACTCGATGGAGCGATTGTTCAGCGCCGGCTCGGGCTCGGTGGGAAAGCGCCAGTCGTACAGCTTCTTGGTATAGATCTGTCCCCAGCCGAGCGGGATCGAGATCAGCGGGCTGCGGTCCCAGCCGCCCGCCTCCAACAGCAGGACGCTGCGGTCCGCGTCCTCGGTCAGCCGTCCTGCCATGACACAGCCGGCCGAGCCGGCGCCGATGACGATGTAGCCGTAGTCATGGCCCTTCATGCCGCTCTCTCCCAAGGCCGCGAGCCGCCGGACGCGGCTTGGCGGCCATCATCGCCCCAGGTTGATGTGGATGTTCTTCTCGCGCGTGAAGGACAGCAACTCGGAAAGGCACTCCTCCCGGCCGAGGCCAGACTGTTTGTAGCCGCCGAACGGCGCGCCGAGGAAGTGGCTGGAGACGGTGTTGATCCACACGTAACCGACCTCGACGGCCGCCGCGGCCCTGTGCGCGGTCCGCAGGCTGTCAGTGTAGATCGCGCATGTCAGCCCGTATTCGAGCGCGTTCACCGCGGCAAGCATGTCCGCTTCATCCCGCCAACGCAGGATCGCCTGCACCGGGCCGAAGATTTCCTCGCGCGCGATGCGCATGTCGGCGGTGACGTCGGCGAAGACCGTCGGCTCGATGAAGTAGCCATCCGCCAGTCCCGGATCATCGGGCACGCCGCCGCCGTGGATCAGCCGGGCGCCCTCGGAATTGGCAGAGGCGATGAAGTCCAGGATGCGTTGGTGTTGTCTCTCCGATATGATGCTGCCCATCGTCGTCGCGGGGTCGGTCGGCAGGCCCGGCTTGAACCGGGCAAGGCGTGCGGGCAGCCGCTCGATCACCGCGTCGTGGATGTCGTCATGCAGGAACACGCGGCTCATCGAGCCGCACGATTGGCCGCACCAGGTGAAATTCATGCCGCTGACGATGCCGTCCGCCAGTCGGTCGAGGTCGGTGTCCGGGTAGGCGATCAACGCATTCTTGCCGCCCAGCTCGAGCAGCACGGGCTTCAGCGTGTCGGACGCGCCACGCATGACGGCGCGCCCGGTGGGCACGCTGCCGACCAGGGTGATCATCGCGATGCCGGGATGACTGGCCAGTGCGGCGCCGGCGTCCCTTCCCCCATTGAGGATGGCAACCGTTCCCGGCGGAAACAGCCCGTCGCACAATTCGGCCAGCCTCAATCCCGAAAGCGGGGCCTGCTCGGCGGGCTTGACGATGACCGCGTTGCCGGCCGCGAGCGGGGCGGCGAGTCTGCTCGTGGCGAACAGGAAGGGGTGGTTGAAGGCGGCAATGCGCGCGACCACGCCAAGCGGCTCGCGCACGGTGAAATCGACAGTGTCCGGACCCATCGGGATGGAGTCGCCCTTCATCTCCGTGACCAAGCCGGCATGGAAGTCGAGGAAGGCGGCGGCGAAGAACGCGTCGGCGCCCATCTCCGACACCGGGTTGCCACCATCCGCCGAGTCGAGATGCGCGAGCTCGGCGGCGTGCGCGCGAACCCGGCTGGCCAGCTCGCGCAGCACGCGGGCCCGTTCCAGCGGACGCACCGCGCGCCACTGCGCGAACCCCGCGCGCGCGGCGGTGACTGCCGCGTCGACATCGACCGGCTCCGCGACCGCGACCGTCATCAGCTCCTCGCCGGTGGACGGGCTGGACACCGTGGTCGTGCCGCCGCCTTGCGGCTCATGCCAGCGCCCGCCGTAGAACAACTCTGTGTGCCTCGGAAGGACGAGGCGGGAAGAGATAACGCTGTGGCGTGCCATGCCTCGATCCTCTTCGCCGATTGCCAACGTCACCTGGATCAGCGGCCAAAGTCGATCGCGAACGTCTCGCCGTCGTGCCTGATCCGGCCGACATGCGGCGCCTCGAAATGGCCGCTCAACAGCAGCGCGCCTTCGGCCACGCAAAAATCGAGCAACTCGCGGCGGGTGCGTGCCGACATCGCCCTGTCCCAGCAAACGACGCTGCTCCATTGCCACATCGGCACCTGGACCGGCGAATGCAGGAGATCACCCGTGAACACGCCCAGTTCGCCCTGCGACCGCAATTCGACGCGGACATGGCCGGGGGAGTGGCCGGGAGCCGGGTGGAGCCGCAGGCCCGCGATCAGCTCGTGCCGCTCATCGACCAACTCGGCCAGCCCCGCCTCGACCACGGGATAGATCGAATCCTCGAAGACGAAGCGCAGGAAGGCCGGCGATTGCGGGTCGGTCGCGGCGGCCTTGGCGGCGTCGTACTCGGTGCGGGACATGACATAGCGCGCGTTGGGAAACGTCGGCACCCAGCGGCCGTTGTCGAGCCGCGTGTTCCAGCCGACATGGTCCACATGCAGGTGCGTGCAGAGCACGTAATCGACGTCTTCGGGCCTCACTCCCAACGCCGCCAGTCGCCGAAGGTAGCCGGTGTTGAGCATGTGCAGCTCGGCAAAGCCCATTCCAGGCCGGTTCTTGTCGTTGCCATTGCATGTGTCGATCAGGATCGTCTTGCCGCGGAATTCGAAAACCCAACTGTGGACCGGCATTTTGAAGTGCCCGGTTTCCGCGTCATAGTGAGTGGGGCACAACCAGTGCTCGTGCGGGCGGACCAGTGCGCGGTCGAAATCGGGAAACCAGTGCTGCATCGTCTCGCCAACCAGCGTGCTGTCCAGCACTCGCCCGATTTCGATGCTGCCCACCTTTGCAGCCTGGTTGCCCAGCATGTCGATCCTCCGCTCAGCGCGCTCTCGGCGGCGGCTTCGGCGGGCATCTAACGCCGGCCGAACCATCCTTGGCAGAGCATTGTCGACTTGGCGGACAGCTCGATTCGGCTTGCCGCTCGGCTCGCGGCCGAGCCAGACAGGAAAGGTCTGGGTGCGGGACAGCGACGGTAGTGGCCGGCCGTTCCAAGGCGAGCCACACTCCATGCGAGCCGCCATGGGACGTGACGCTCCGGCGCGCTCGGTTGATACGATCGTCGCGCAGGACGCGCGGATTTCGCAACGGCGGGAGACAGGATGGACACGGCGGCGACGATGCATTCCCAGGACGTGCTGGCTGCCATACGTCGCGACCTGGCGCTGGCGAACCGCATCCTGGCGCGCGAGGAGGTCGTGGACACTTTCGGCCATGTAAGCTCGCGCTCGCCGTTCCGCCCCGACCGGTTCTTCATCTCGCGCAGTCTCGCGCCGGCGCGTGTCACACCCGCCGACATCGTCGAACTCGATCTCGACAGCGCCAATGTCGACGCCGCCGCGCCGGCTTCGTACATCGAACGTTTCATCCACGCCGAGATCTATCGTGCGCGCCCCGAGGTGCGGGCGGTGGTCCACAGCCACTCCCCTTCCGTGCTGCCGTTCTCGGTGGTGGACGATGTGCCGATGCGCTGCGTGTGTCACAACGCCGGGTTCATCGGACAGAAGGTGCCGATCTTCGAAATCCGCCGGCATTGCGGAGACGCCAGCGACCTGTTGATCCGCAACACCGGGCTGGGCGCGGCCCTCGCGGAGTGCTTGGGGCAAGAGGCGATCGTGCTGATGCGCGGGCATGGCTCGACGACGGTCGGGCTCTCGCTGCCGCAGGCGGTCTATCATGCCGTCTACGCCGAAATAAACGCGCGCGTGCAGTATAAATCGTTGCAGCTTGGTGCCGTGACCTATCTCACCCCCGGCGAGGCCGCCGTCGCGACCTCTTCCGACGCCGCCGTCGGACGGGCTTGGGATCTCTGGACGTCGCAAGCCGCGCCCGAGCTGGCGGCGCGCCTGGACTGACCGCCGCTCGCTGTGCAAACCTCGCCAGGGCGGCTGGTGGTCCCGATGCGATCGCGCCGATGACCGGACCGATGGTGGGACAGGCGGATGCCGCGCCTGGCGTCGTCCGGAGACGGGGAGACCGGCAGGGTGCGGTTGCGGCAGCTCGTTTGTTTCGTTCGAGTTTGCGAGCTGGGGAGCATCTCGCGCGCCGCCGTCACGCTGAACATAGCGCAGCCCGCCCTGGGGCTTCAGATACGTGGCCTCGAGCACGAACTGGGTGCCGAGCTGGTGGTGCGCAGCTCGCGCGGGGTCGTGCCCACCGAAGCCGGAAGGCTGGTCCTCGAGTACAGCCGCGGCGTGATCGAGCAAGACCAGGCACTGCGACGGCGCATCGGGGAGTTGCAGGACGGCCGGCCGCGGATACTCCGGGTCGGCATGACCGCGAGCATGGTCCACCTGATCGCTGGGCCGACGATCGAGGCGGCGCGTCTGGCGCTGCCCGGGCTTCGCCTGGAGATCGTCGAAGGGGTCAGCGAACTCGTCGCGCAGTGGGTCGACGAGGAGCGCATCGACATCGGATTGGCGTTCGACATCGATGGCGTGACGTTCGCGGCGCGGCCACTCCTGCGCGAGCGGCTGTTCTATCTTTCCGCCCCGGGCGAAACGGCTGCCACGGTGACGCTGGCCAAAGTGCTGTCGTCGCCGCTGGTGCTGCCCAACGAACACAACTCGATCCGAAATGCGGTCGAAGCGGCGGCGCGCACGATCGACATGCCGGTGATCGGAAACTACGAGATCAGCTCGCTGCACGCCAACCGCGTCATCGCGCGGCTGGGCATCGCCGGCGCGATCGTGCCGTACGGCGCTGTCGCGGCCGACCATGAGCGCGGCGAGCTCAGTGTGCGCATGATCGTCGAGCCGATGCTGGAGCGCACCTTGTTCGCGGTCCGTCGCCACGACCGCGCCATGACCGAGGCGGAGGAAGTGCTGACCGCCCTGCTGGTCGGTCAACTCGAGGCGGCGGTCGCGACGATGGTCGTCCGCGATGCCTACATCCCCGCATCCGTCTAGACGCTGATCCCGACCGGGGTGCGCCGCGGGCCCTATACGAACACGTTGCCGCCATCCACCACCAGTGTCTGGCCGGTCATGAACGCGGCGTCGTCGCTCGCGAGGAACGAGATCGCGCCGACCAGGTCTTGCGGTAGCTGGTCGCGGCGGATCGCGCGCGAATCGGCCGCCGACTGGCGGAAGTTCGCCTGGTAGGCCGCGTTGCCGGCCGTCCCCTCGCTCAATGTGAAGCCGGGGGCGAGCGCGTTCACCGTAATGCCGTCGCCGCCCAACTCGCGCGCGAGCGCACGCGTCATCGCGATGACCGCGCCCTTGCTGCTGACGTAGTGCAGCAGGCCGGGCGCGCCCTTGTGGACCGTGTTCGACGCGACGTTGATGATGCGTCCGCCGCCGCGAGCGCGCATCGCGGGGACAGCGGCCTTGGCGCCGAGGAAAGGGCCCAGCGTGTTGACCGCCATCACGCGCTGCCACTCATCCGCCCCGATCGCGGTGAACGGGCCCGGCGAGAGCGCGCTGAACAACGCGGCGTTGTTGACGAGGATGTCGAGTCCACCGAAGACGGCGACCGCCGCCCGCACCGCCGCGGCAACTTCGTCTTCGCGTGCCACGTCGCAATCGACGCCGCTTGCCTGGAACCCGGCCTCGGCAAGCGCCTTCGCCGCCGGCTCGGCGCCGCGCAGGTCTGCCACCAGCACCGCCGCGCCGTCCTCCGCCAGCCGCATGGCAAAGGCTGCGCCGATGCCGCTCGCCCCACCCGTGACGAGCGCCACCCGACCCGACAACTTGCCCATCGCCGCCTTCTCCGAAATACCAGGGAGGTGTTCTTTATCTTCCGAGATCATTCCATGTGCCATCTCGCTCGATGCGCTCGCCACCGACCCGGCGCCGCAGCGGGAGGTCCGAAAGATCCGGATCGCAGGGTCTCGCCATCGGTCCCTCCCGCACCGTCGCCGTGGCGGCAATCTCTAGGCGGTCGCGTCGCGGAGCAGCCACTGTCCGGCCAATTCGAGGCTTGGCCGTCCGCCGGGCAGCTCGGCGAGATGGGCGACCATGTCGTCGATCGCCCGCTCGCCACAGTACGGGAAGTCGCTGCCGAACAGCAGGTGGTCTGGCGCGGTGACTTTCGCGAGTGCCGCGAACGTCGCCGCACCGGACGCTTGGGCGAGATCGTAGCGGAAGCCGGCGATCCATCGGTCGATCCGCTCGGGCGTCAGATGCTCGAACCGCTGGTCGATCAGCGATGCCGCGCGAAGCCTGACACTCAGGAAGGGGATGGTGCCGCCGGCGTGGGCGAGGACGAACCGGATGCGGGGGAAGCGTTCGAGCGCGCCGGTGAGCATGAGGTTCACCACCGCGCGCGTGGTGTCGATCGGGTATTCGGCCACCCACAGCGGCGCCGGCAAGTCCAGCGCCCGGCTGCTCGGATGTCCCATGGGATGCACGAACACCAGCGCCGCCCGGCGGTCCAGCTCGATCATCAGCGGGTCGAAGGCGGGGTCGCCAAGGTAGCGCTCGCCGTAGCTCGCAAACAGCCCGACCCCGTCCAGCCCGATCCGGTCGAGCGCCCGCCCGACCTCCTCGACGGCGCCCGCGACAAAGGGTAGCGGCACGGCCGCGAAGCCCCGCAGCCGTCCGCCGCTCGCCGTTCGCAGCGAGCCGCAATAGTCGTTGCACCGGCGTGCGAGGTCGAGCGCCGCGCCGTCGTCTCCGAGATGGACGCCAGGCCCCGACACCGACAGCAACGTCTGCGCGATGCCCAGCCGGTCCATGAGCGCCAGCGCGCGTTCCGGTGTCCAGTCGGGGAAGCCTGCCAGCGAAGGACGCCGCCCGGCTCGCTCGAACGCCTCGCGCAGGAACGCGGGCACGTAATGGTGGTGCACATCGACGAGCATGGACCCGCTCCGCTGCGGCATGAGGGAAGGATGGGGCAGCGCGATCCGGCCCACGCGCCGCCCGACCGCCCGCGTCACAGCGCGCGCAGGCTCGCGGTCGCCTGTTCGGCCGCCGCACGCAACAGCCGCGCGCACCGTGCGGCCACTTTGGCATTGAGCTTCGTGTTGGCGATCACCAGCGCCAGCGAACCCACCGGCATGATCTCCGACCCCGTGACCGGTGCCGCCATTCCGGTAAGCCCGGGGTCGATTTCGCCCGAGGTGACACAGACCCCGTCGGCCCTGATGCGGTCGAGCGCAGCGACCACGTCCGACCAGCATCCGCCCAGCCCGGCCGCGGCCATTTCCGTCGCGTGGCTCGCGTGGAAGGCCTTCACCGCGCGCTTTGGCAGCGCCGCGAGGATGGCCTTGGACGCCGCTCCCCGGAACAGGGGCATCGGCCGGCCACGCTGGTAGCTCGACGCGAACGGCGGGTGTCCCGTCGTTGCCTGCGACACGCACATCACTTGGCTGCGGTACAGGCGGCACAGCAGGATCACCGCCGGAACCTCGACCGCACGCTCCAGGATCGCGAGCGCCGGCGCGGCGACGTTGGTCAGCGGGTCGGTGTTGCGGATGAGCCAATCCATCTGCACCGCGGCCGGCCCCAGCACATAGCGCCCGCCATGGAGCGGCGCGAGCAGTCCGGCGGCGGCGAGGCTGCGCACGTGCCGATAGGTGGTCCGAAGCGGCGAACCCAGCGCCGCCGCGGCGCCCTCGACGGTGATCTCGCTCTGCTCGATCGAGAACAGCGACAGCACTGCCAGCATTCGATCGGAGGAGGACATAGGCTGCTCGCGCGGTTGGCCCCGCGGATGGCGCGCGGCATGGGGAACGCCGCAGCATAGCACGGAGCCATGGCGCGTCACCGTGCCGGCACGCCGCCCCGGGCAGCGCAAGCCGATCGTCTGAATGCCTTCTAATGGCAAAGCCTCCTTGCGGCTGAATATGCCTTTGAGGTCCATTTTCCAGCAAATGCGCGCTGCGTGGTCGGGAACAAAAATAAGAGTTGCCACAATATGTCAATCCGCCTTAAGCGTGACGTGGGAGGAAGAGTGGCGCTCCGCAGGATCGGTGGCGGGAATTCGCGGCCCGGTCGGGTGCTCCATCCCGCGCGGTTCGCGTGTCGTGCCCTGTCGCGCGGTCACGCGCATGCCGGCCACGCCGAAGCGGCCGGCCGATCCGCCAAGGCGACGCCGCTCCGCGGGTCGAGATCGTGGGCGCGGGCATACTCAGAAAGGAACGCGCATGAGCGCCACTGAGCTTTCGACAAACCACGCGGCGGCCATGGACGCGTTCCGCGCGGAACTGGCCGGCCACCACCTGCGGCCCTTGTGGGACATCATGCGCCGGCTCGCGGCGCGGCAGCCCAGCAAGGGCGGCGCGCCGATCCGATGGTCGTGGGAGGATCTGCGCGCCCAGGCGTTGCGCGCGGGCGAACTCGTCACGGCGGAGGAAGCCGAACGCCGCGTGCTGGTTCTGGAAAACCCGGCCTTTCCGGGAGAGGGGCGGATCACCTCGTCGCTCTACGGCGGCATACAGTTGCTGATGCCGGGCGAGACCGCGCCCAGTCACCGCCACACCGCCTCCGCCCTCAGGCTGATCATGGAGGGCGAAGGCGGCTACACGGCGGTCGACGGCGAACGGGTGGCGATGGCGCCGGGCGACTTCATCGTGACACCCTCTGGCACGTTCCACGATCACGGCAACGACACCGACCATCCGCTGATCTGGCTCGACGGGCTCGACGTCTTTGTCGTCAACCTGCTCAACGCGCCGTTCGGCGAGGATCATCCGCTGGACCGCCAGCCGATCACCAAGGCGGCTGGCGAGTCGGCGGCGAGCTTCGCCAGCGGGCTGTTGCCGCACGGATACGAACGCGCGCCGGGCGGCTCGCCGATCTTCACTTGGCCCTATGCCCGGACACGCGCCGCGCTCGACATGCTGCGCGCGGCGGGCCGCGTCGATCCGGCGCTCGGGCTCAAGATGGATTTCGTCGACCCGACCACTTCGGCGTCGCCGATCAAGACCATGACCGCGTCGATGACGTTGTTCCCCGCCGGGTTCCGCGGCCGGTCATACCGCTGCGTTTCCGGGGCGGTCATGTCCGTCGTCGAGGGGCGCGGCCGGGTCCGGGTCGGCGACGAGAGTTGGGAGGTCGGCCCGCGCGACGTGTTCGTCGTGCCCGGCTGGACCTGGGCGCGCTTCGAGGCCGACGCGGACCTGTTCGCCTTCAGCTTCTCCGACGAGGTGCTGCAGCGCCACCTTGGCTTCTGGCGCGAGGAACGTGGCGAAGGGGAGCCGGCCTAGATGCGCATCTGCCGCATCGAGGGCGGGCGGCTCGGCGTCATCGAGGGTGACACGGTCCGCGACGTGACCGGCGCGCTCGGCGTGCTGCCGTCGGCAACCTACCCATTCGTGACGCACGACTTGATGATCGAGCGGCTCGACGAGGTGCGCGCGGCGATCGGGCGCTCGTCCGGGGGGCAGACATGGCCGCTCGGCGCGGTGGCGCTGCTCAGCCCGGTCGGCAATCCGGGCAAGTTGGTGGCGGCGCCGGTCAACTACCAGGCCCATCTCGACGAGGCGGTCGCCGACGAGACGACGTTCAGCCGCGCGCATGTCCGCCGAATTCAGGAAACCGGCTTGTTCCTCAAGGCGACCAGTTCGCTCGTCGGCGCAAGCTCGGCGATCGTGATCCACCATCCCGACCGGCGAACCGACCACGAGATCGAACTGGCGGTGGTGATCGGCCGCGCCGGCCGCGACATCGCGGCCTCCGACGCCCTGGCATACGTTGCCGGCTACACGGTCGGGCTCGACATCACGGTCCGTGGCCCCGAGGAGCGTTCCTTGCGCAAGTCGCTCGATACCTACTCGGTGCTCGGCCCGGCCCTGGTCACAGCCGACGAACTCGGCGACCCAACGGGGCTGGAATTGTCGCTCTCGGTCGACGGAGCGATCCGCCAGCGGGCGAACACGCGCGACCTGATCATGGACGTCCCCGCCCTGATCGCGTTCGCGTCGAGCTTCTACACGCTCTACCCCGGCGATGTGTTGTTCACCGGGACACCCGAAGGCGTCGGGCCGATCCGGCCCGGAGAGCGCATCGACGCCGCGATCGAGCGTGTCGGCGCGCTCTCGATGGACGTGGTGGCGGCGTGACGGCGCCGGAGCGGATCGTCGTCGCGGGCGGCGGCATCGGCGGGCTCGCGGCGGCGCGGGCGCTGTCGCTGGCCGGGCGGGCGGCGGTGGTGGTCGAGCAGGCGCCCGAGTTCCAGGAGATCGGCGCCGGGATCCAGATCGGGCCCAACGGCTTCCGGATGCTGGAGGCGCTCGGTTTGCAGGGCGCGATCGACGATCTGGCGGTGTTTCCCGACGACCTCATCGTCATGGACGGGATCACCGAGCAGGAGGTGACACGCATCCCGGTCGGAGCGGCGTTCCGCGCCCGCTTCGGCTATCCTTACGCGCTCGTGCACCGGGCCGCCTTGCACCGAGTGCTGCTCGATGCCTGCCTGGGCGACCCGATGATCGAACTGCGACCGGGGGTGACGTTCGAGAGCTTCTCCGAGCACGCCGACCGGATCGAGGCCATCACCACGCAGGGCACGGCCATCGGCGGCGCCGCGTTGATCGGCGCCGACGGCCTGTGGTCGGCCACGCGCGCGGCGATCGTGGGTGACGGCGCGCCACGCGTCTGCGGGCACATCGCCTATCGCGCGGTGCTGCCCATCGAGCAGGTCGAGGCGCGGTTTCGGCGCAATGCCATGATCCTTTGGGCGGGACCGCGCAATCACCTCGTGCAGTACCCCCTGCACGGCGGACGCTTGTTCAACCTCGTCGCGGTATTCCACTCGGACCGCTACGTCGAAGGTTGGAACCGGCAGGGCGACCCGGCAGAGCTGCAACGCTGCTTCGCCGGCAACTGCGACGCGGTGCGCACCCTGCTGGGCAAGGTCGAGACCTGGCGCATGTGGGTGCTGTGCGACCGCGAGCCGGTCAAGCAATGGAGCCGCGGGCGCGCCGCGCTGCTCGGCGACGCGGCACACCCGATGCTGCAATATCTGGCGCAAGGGGCCGGCATGTCGCTCGAGGACGCGGTGGTGCTCGCGCGCGAGCTCCGAGACGCGGGCGCCGACATGGCGGGCGCGCTGCGCCGTTACGCGGACGCACGCTATCTCCGAACCGGGCGCTGCCAGATCATGGCCCGCATCTATGGCGGCTTCTACCACGCCCAGGGCGTGACACGCGAGTTGGCGACCGGCTTTCTCCAAAGCCGCAGCGAGGCGGCCAGCTACGACAGCCTGGCCTGGCTCTACGACTACGACCCTGGCCGGATCACGGGGTAGCGACACGATGCGAGCCGTCACCGACCTCGTCGCCCTGCGCCTTCCGCGCACGCTGTTCGCGGCGGGTGCCTCGATGGCGCTCGCCTCCGAACTGGCGGCGTTTGGCGTGCGCAGGCCGTTGCTGGTCACGGATGCGGGCCTGGTCCGCGCCGGGCTCGCGGCGCGACTGATCGAGGGTACGGGGATCGCGTCGGCTTGCTACGATTCAGTGACCGAAAACCCGCTGTTCGCGGATGTGGACCGCGGTGCCCTGGCCTATGCGCGGGAAGGCTGCGACGGGGTGGTGGCGCTCGGCGGTGGATCGGTGATCGACACCGCCAAGTACATCGCGATGCTGGCGACCAATCCCGGCAGCATCGACGCCTACATGGGCGTGCCGGACGCGCGCATCGGGCCGGGGGCGCCGCTGGTCCTGCTGCCGACCACGGCCGGCACGGGGAGCGAGGCCAACCCGACCGCGGGCATCCATCCCACCGCCGATACCGTGGCGGTCGGCATCGCCTCGCCGCATTTGCTCGCCGGCCTGGTCATCATCGATCCGGAACTGACGCTGAGCCTGCCGCCGAGGCTGACCGCGGCGACCGGCATCGATGCGCTGTCGCATTGCCTTGAAGGCTATTTCTCGCGGCATCGGCATCCGGTCGCCGAGATGTTCGCGCTGGACGGCGCCGCCCGGGCCGTCCGTTGGGTCGAGCAGGCGACGTCCGATGGCGGCGATCTGCGCGCGCGCTCGGAGATGATGCTCGCGGCCTATGCCGGTGGCGCGGCGATCCAGCTCGGCCTCGGACCTGCCCATGCGATCGCCATAACCTGCGGCGACCGAGGCTTCCACCACGGTGTGCTGAGCGGGATCGGCATCGTCGCCGCCATCGACGGCGTCGCGGCGCACCAGCCGGATCGCGCGAGGATTGTGCGTCATGCGTTGGGCATCGACGATGACCGCTCGATCGGTGGGTGGACGGCCGCACTGATGCGCAGGGTCGGGCTGCCCGCGACCTTGCGCGAACTCGGCTACGGCGACGCGGACGTCGCGGCGCTGGCCGATGCCGCGCAGGCGAGCTTCTTCAATGCCAGCGCCTATCACCATCCGAGCACAGACGAATACGCCGCAATGATCGGAGGCTCGTTGTCATGACCGGCATCGCCGCCGTCCAGCACCCCGCCCGCGAGATCATGCCTCCGGAGGAAGGATGGGCCGACCTGTGCCGGGTGGCGCTGCTCACCAATCCCGGCGCGGCGGTCGGAGTGATCGTGCCCACGGTGGTGAACATGTTCACCGCGGGTGGCCGCTTCTCGCTTGCCACGGCCTCGCTGCTGGGAGCCGCCGAACTCGCGGGATTGACCGTGGCCCTGCTGCTCGGCCCGCTGTTCGTCAACCGTTACGATCGACGCTGGACCGCCGCGCTCGCGATCGGCCTGGCGATCGTGGGGCAAGCGCTGTCGCTCTCCGCCATGTCGGCGCCGGTCGTGGGTGCGCTGCGCCTGTTCGCGGGCATCGGCGAAGGCGGGCTCTACGCGGTTGCCGTCGCGCATCTCGCCGCGACCGCGGCTCCGGACCGGGCGTTCGGGCTGATGTTGACCGCCAATCATGTGGTGGGCGCCTTGCTGCTCGCGACGATCGCCTGGCTCAGCGGCGCCTATCCCGCACAGGCGGCCATCGCCGTGGTGATCGTGTTCCAGCTCCTGACGGCGACACTGATCGGGAAACTGCCGCGTCGCCCGGCGCGCGCGGCCGCGCGTCACCGTCCTTCGGGGGCAGGCGGCGCGGTCGCGCCGGCGGTGCTCGGGCTGCTCGGCATGTTGCTGCTCGCCGGCGGCTTTGGCGTGGTCTGGCCCCTGATCGGGCAGATCGCCAAGGCGCGCGGCGTGTCGCCGCACGCGGTCGCGCTGGCGTTCTCGCTGGCCGGGGCGGTGGGGCTGCTGCCGGGAATGCTCGTGACCGCGCTCGGCCTGCGCGTCGGTCGCGTGCTCCCGTTGAGCATCGGCTCGCTGGCCTTCGCCGCGGCCCTGTCGCTGCCGACGTTCGATGTGCCCTTCATGGTGCCGACGCTGCTGATCATGTTCTTCTGGACATTCAGCATTCCGTATTATTTGGGTCTGGTCGCGGCAGTCGATCGATCAGGGCGGCTGACGGTCCTCACCACGGCGATGTTGCCGTTCGGTATCGCGGTGGGGCAGGCGCTCGCGGGTCAGATCGTCGCGACCGTGGGCCTGCGAGGCGTCACCTTGCTCGGCGGGGCGTCGGTGATCGTGGCATTGTTGGCGATGCTTGCCGCCATGCGCGCGATCGAAGGCCGGAGTGCCGCTGTCGTCGGGCAGTAGACCTGGTGTCGGGCGGCGGGCCAGGACGCCCGCGACACCGCCGCCAGCACCGCGCCGCCCAGGACCGCGCAACCGGCCCCGCCCATGATCGCGCCCTCCTGGCCCACTGCCCGGGATCGACATGGCCGCACAGGGCGCGCAACGTCGAGGCGACCGGGCCGGGGCTGTCGCCGCCATCGCGCCCTGCGCGCCGATGCCGCGGCGCTATCAACGGACAACGACAAAAATCTACGATGGCGGGGATTCCCGTGACCCGGACGGCGTGGCGGCGGCGTGCTACGCCGGGCGCGGCCTTCCACCTGACCTACGGAGCTCGACCATGGCGGACAAAGCGGCGGCGGACGAATTCGGGCTCGCCGGGCATGGCGCCGGCCGGCTCGCCGCCGTGCACATCGACACCTACAACGCCGAGTTGCGCGACAAGGAGGGCTTCATCGGCGACCGCGCCAGCGGGCGGGCGTTCCGGGCCCACCGGGGGGGCCGCCGCCCCCCCCCGCCCCCCGGGG
>CAXTVL010000002.1:0-27752 GCA_964247515.1 uncultured Acetobacteraceae bacterium
GGGCTGGACCGGCTGGGGCAGGGCGGGGCGGGGCGCCTCGCGAGGCTGCGGCACCGGCGGCGGCCTCAGCAACGCCAGCTCGTCCAACGGCGCACGAACCTGCGGGGCTTGCGGCGGCGATGGCGGGACCGGCGATGACGGGGCCGGCGGTGGCGGGCTCGGCGACGGCGGCGCCGATGGGACGGAAGGGGCCGCCTCAGGCGCCTCCTGGCTCGGCGACTTGGAGACCGGCAATGGCGCCGCCGCGACCGGGGCCTGGGCTTGTGGCCGTGTCGGCGCCGTCGGCTTGGCGGACTCGAATACCATGGCGACGTCGCCCGGCGGCGGCGAGAGCTCCGAGGTCGGCGGCGCGGGAAGTTCGACGAAGCACAGCAGCACGGCCAGGTGCAGCGCGAGCGACGCGCCGACCACCCACCGCACCCGCCGCCGCCGGGAGCGCCGGTATACCGACTGGGCCGCGCGCAATGGGCGGCGTGGCGGGGCCGAGGTCATCGTGGCGGTTGTTTCGACGGAGGTCGCCATCGGGGTGGAGGTCCGGGCCGGAATCGAACCGGCATACGAGGATTTGCAGTCCTCTGCATCACCACTCTGCCACCGGACCCTGTGGCGCACCCAGTCTATACGCGGCGTTATATCGGCGGTGCGGCGGGTCCGGGTCAAGCCGCCCGTCGCGCCGCTTGTGGTTGGTGCCGGTGCCGGCACCTTGGCGCTGCCCCCGCTTGCGCCTAGAACCCCGGCCAAAGACGCAATGCGAGCTAGATATGGAACGTGCCGCCGACCCGTTCGCCGCCGCCCGGGCCTTGATGGTCGACGGGCAGGTGCGCCCGAACAAGGTCTACGACCGGCGGCTGCTCGACGCCATGCGGCGGTTGCCGCGCGAGCGCTTCGTGCCCCCCGCCATGATGGCCCGAGCCTATGCCGACGAGGACGTGCCGCTGGGTGGCGGGCGTTGGCTGACCGAGCCCATGGTGATCGCCCGCCTGCTGCAGTCCGCCGATGTGGTGCGGGGCGAGCGGGCGTTGGTGGTGGGCGCCGCCAGCGGCTACAGCGCGGCGCTGCTGGAGGCGTGTGGCGCCCAGGTGACGGCGTTGGAGGAGGAGCCGGCGCTGCTCGGCGCGATGCGTCCGTTGCTGGCGTCGCTGGCTGCCGGGGTGACGGTCGTCGAGGGTCCGCTCGTGGCGGGCTGGCCGGCGGGCGCGCCGTACGACCTCGTCCTGGTCGACGGCGCGGTCGAGAGCGAAGTGCCCGCCGCCATCGTGGCCCAGTTGCGGCCGGCGTCGCCGCAGGGCGGGGGGCGCCTGGTCACGGTGCGCCGCCGCGGCGCCATGGGCCAGGGCTGCGTCGCCGAGGCGGTCGCGGGCGTGCTGCGGTTCCAGCCGATGTTCGACTGCGCGACCCCGTTGCTCGCGCCGCTGCACCGCGCGGCCGGTTTCGTGTTTTGATGTCGTGGCGGCCCGCCGACACCGGGGCAGCATCTACAGTGGCAGCATCTCTGCCGCTGTGGCAGAACCATGCGCGGCGGGCGCACGCGACGCCGGTTTTTCGGACATGGAGGCTTGGACCATGAAGGCGCACTCCGGTTTCAGCCTGGCCATCGTGGGCAGGACGGTCGTGGGCATGGCCGTCGCGGCCTCGATGGCGGGCGCGGTCCCGGCGCGGGCCCAGGGTCGACCGCCGCGCACGCTGCAGGAGGCGTTGGCCACGACCTATTCCACCAGCCCCACCTTACAGGCCGCGCGCGCCGCACTGCGCGCCACCGACGAGAACGTGCCGGCGGCGCTGGCCGGCTGGCGTCCCTCGATCGTGCTGTCCGGGGATGCCGGCATCAACGGCGACAAGGTCACTTCCATCACCAAGTTCAACAACGTGAGGACGAAGGCTGGCGCCTCGCTCGACCGTGCGCAGACCGACGCCTCGTTGACGGTGACGCAGCCGCTGTATCGCGGCGGGCGCACGCAGGCGGCCACGCACAAGGCCGAAAACGGTGTCATGGCGACACGGGCGCAGTTGATCGCGACCGAGGAGCAGGTGTTCACCAGCGTCGTGCAGGCCTATGTCGGGGTGATTTCCAACGCCCAGGTACTGCAACTCGACGCCAACAACGAACAGGTGCTGTCGCGCCAGTTGCAGGCGACGAACGACCGCTTCCGGGTGGGCGAGATCACCCGCACCGACGTGGCGCAGGCGGAGGCGGCGCTGGCCGGCGCCACCGCGACCCGCCAGAGCGCCGAGGGCACGTTGCAGACGTCGCGCGCCACCTACCAGCAGCTCGTGGGCGAGGTTCCGGACAATCTGATCGAGCCGCAGCCGCTGCGGCTGCCGACCCGCACCGTGCAGGATGCCGTGCGGCTGGCGGCCGACAACAACCCAAACGTGGTGGCGGCGCTGTTCAACGACGCGTCGGCCAAGGACAACTTCGATCTCACCTACAGCGCGCTGATGCCAAACCTGAGCCTCCAGGGCTCGGTGTTCCGCAACGAGAACCAGGTCCAGAACGGCTTCATCGGCCAAGGTGGGCAGGTGCTGGCCAACCTGTCGATCCCGATCTATCAGGGCGGCAGCGAGTATGCCGCGATCCGCCAGGCGCGCCAGCAGGAGCAGCAGGCACGCAAGCAGCTTGACGACTCGCGGCGCACGGCGGTCCAGCTTGCGGTCAGTTCGTGGGAGACCTACGTCGCCCAGAAGGCCACCATCGTCAGCAACCGCGCCGCGATCCGCTCCAACGAGATCGCGCTCGAAGGCGTGCAGCGCGAGGCCATCGTCGGCAGCCGCACGACGCTCGACGTGCTGAACGCCGAGCAGGCGCTGCTGATCAGCCGGGTGACGCTGGTGCAGTCGCTCGCCAACTACGTCATCGCGTCGTATGCGGTGGCCTCGGCGGTGGGCCGCCTGACCGCGGCCGACCTCAACCTGTCGGTGCCGCTCTACAACGTCACCGCCTACTACAAGGCGGTCAAGGATCGCTGGATCGGCACCGGCGACTTCGCCACCGACCAGCCAGGGCGCTGATGAGCGGGATCGGCGTACCCGGCCAGCCGGGCTCCCGCGGGCCGACCCCAGCGAATCCGAAACCTGGCGCACCGCCTGATGGCGTGGCGGGATCCAGCGCCTTGGCGACCGGCTCCGATCCGTCGATGGAAGACATACTGGCTTCCATACGTCGCATCCTCAGCGAAGACGAGCAGGCCGGCGCCCGCGCGGCGGAGCCGGCTGCGGCCGATCCCCGGGCTTCCCCAGCCGAACCGCACGCCCCGGAGGTGTTCAACCTCGACGCGTCGATGATGGTGGATGAGGCGCCGGAGCCCGAATCCATCCGCGAGCCGAGTAACCCGGAGCCGGTTCGGCCTGAGTCGGCCCGCCCCGAAACGCCGCGGCCGGCAGCCACACCGCCGCAGCCGGCACCGCCGATCCCGCCACCACTGCCACCGCCCCCGAGTGTCGGGGCGGACTCGCTGGTGGCGCCGGCGGCGGCCGCGGCGGCGGCGATGTCGCTCGGCTCGCTGCGGCGCACGCTCGAAACAGAGCGGCCTTCGCTGCCGCGCAGCAGTGGCTTGTCGGTGGAGGAGCTGGTCCGCGAGGCGTTGCGACCGGTGCTCAAGGCCTGGCTCGACGAGCATCTGGCCCCGATCGTCGAGCGCCTGGTCCGCGCCGAGATCGAGCGCGTCGTGGGCCGCACCGAGTCCTGACGGCTCCTCCCGAAGCCTCCGACCGAATGGCCGCCCGATGCTGAACAAGAGTTTCTCCCCGGCCGATGCGGAGGCACGCCTGTACGACGTCTGGGAGCGTTCGGGCGCCTTCGCCGCGAGGCCCGGCAGTCGCGCCCAGCCGTTCACGGTGATGATCCCGCCGCCCAACGTCACCGGCAGCCTGCATATCGGCCACGCGCTCACCATGACGGTGCAGGACATCCTGGTGCGCTGGCGGCGGATGCAGGGGCGCGACGCGCTGTGGCAACCCGGCATGGACCACGCCGGCATCGCGACGCAAATGGTGGTCGAGCGCTTGCTGGCGGAGGAGGGCACCACCCGCCAAGCGCTCGGCCGGGCCGCGTTCACCGAACGGGTGTGGCGCTGGAAGGCGGAGTCGGGCGGCGCCATCACCCGGCAGTTGCGCCGTCTCGGCGCCTCGCTCGACTGGCCGCGCGAGCGGTTCACCATGGACGAGGGCCTGTCGCGCGCGGTGCGCGAAGTGTTCGTGACGCTGCACGGCCAAGGCCTGATCTACCGCGACCGCCGGCTGGTGAACTGGGACCCGAAGTTCCAGTCGGCGATCTCCGACCTGGAAGTCGAGAGCCGCGAGGTGCGCGGGCATCTCTGGTATGTCCGCTACGAGGTGGCCGATGAGCCGGGCCGCTTCCTGACCGTGGCGACCACGCGGCCGGAGACCATGCTGGGCGACACCGCCGTCGCGGTGCATCCCGGGGATACGCGCTACCGCGACCTGGTGGGGCGGGTGGTGGTGCTGCCGATCACCGGCCGCCACATCCCGATCATCGCCGACGGCTACTCCGACCCGGAGAAGGGCACGGGGGCGGTGAAGATCACGCCGGCGCACGACTTCAACGATTTCGCGGTGGGTCAGCGGCACGGCCTGGCGATGCCCTCGGTGATCGACCGCGCCGGCCGCATCACCTTGGCCGAGATCGAGGAAGACGGCGCGTTCCTGCGCAGCCTGGCGGGGATCGACCGTGCGGAGGCCCGCCGCCTGATCGTGGCCGAGCTTGAGCGGCTGGAGGCGCTGGAGCGGGTCGAGCCGCATGTGCATCAGGTGCCGCACGGCGACCGCTCCGGGGTGCCGATCGAGCCGCTGCTCACGGTGCAGTGGTATTGCAACGCGGCCGAGTTGGCCCGTCCCGCCATCGCGGCGGTCGAGAGCGGGGCCACGCGGTTCGTGCCGCAACAATGGGAGAACACCTTCTTCGCCTGGATGCGCGACATCCAGCCCTGGTGCATCAGCCGGCAGCTCTGGTGGGGCCACCGCATCCCGGCCTGGTACGGCCCGGACGGCGCGGTGTTCGTGGCCCATGACGAGGCGCAGGCGCAGGCGCAGGCGGCGGCGCAGTACGGCGCGGCCACGGCGCTGACCCAGGACGAGGACGTGCTCGACACCTGGTTCAGCAGCGCGCTGTGGCCGTTCGCCACCTTGGGCTGGCCGGACGCCACCGCCGACCTGGCGCGCTACTACCCCGGCGACGTGCTGGTGACTGGCTTCGACATCATCTTCTTCTGGGTGGCCCGGATGATGATGATGGGACTGCACTTCAAGGCTGAGGTGCCGTTCCGCGTCGTCGCCATGCACGGCCTGGTGCGCGACGAGCGCGGCCAGAAGATGAGCAAGAGCAAGGGCAACGTGATCGACCCGCTGGCGCTCATCGACCGTTTCGGGGCAGACCCACTGCGCTTCGCGGTGGCGGCGCTGACCGGCCCCGGCCGCGACGTGAAGCTCGGCGCCGCCAAGGTCGAGGAGTACCGCGGCTTCGTCACCAAGCTGTGGAACGCGGCGCGGTTCTGCGAGCTGAACGGGGTACGGCCGGACGCGGCGTGGCGGCCGGCGGACGCCACGCTGCCGCTGTCGCGCTGGGTGCTGGCCGAGACGTCGCGCGCGGTGGCCGAGGCGACCGCCGCATTGGAGGCGTTCCGTCTCGACGACTACGCGGCGGCCGGCTACCGCTTCACCTGGGGCGTGTTCTGCGACTGGTTCCTGGAGCTGGCCAAACCGGGCCTCGGCGGCGACGGGGCAACGGAATTGCGGCAGGTCGCGGCGCACGTGCTCGGCATCGTGCTGCGGCTGCTGCATCCAGCGATGCCGTTTGTCACCGAGGCACTGTGGGACGAGTTGGGCTACGGCCCGGAGGGCAGTCTGATCCGGGCGGAGTGGCCGGCAGCCTTCACGACGCCGGGGGCGGAGCAGGCACGCGCCGAGCTCGATTGGCTGACCCGGCTGATCGGAGAGGTCCGGGCGGTGCGCGCCGAGATGGGCGTGCCGCCTTCGGCGCTGGCGCCGGTGTTGCTCAAGGACGCGGCCCCGGACAGTCTCGCCCGCGGCACGCGTTGGGCGGAGGCGATCAGCCGCATGGCCCGGGCCAGCCGTTTCGGGGCGCTCGAAGGCGACGTACCGCCCGGATCGGCACAATTGGTGATTGGCAGCGAGACCGTGGTGCTGCCGTTGGCCGGGCTGATCGATTTCGGCGCAGAACACGCCCGGCTCGACCGCGAGTGCGCCCAGGCGGCAAAGAACGGCGAGGTGGCGCGGCGCAAGCTGGAGAACCCCGAGTTCATCTCCCGCGCCAAGCCCGAGGTGATCGAGGAGAACCGCGAGCGGGTGCGGGTGGCCGAGCAGGAGGTCGCCCGGCTGCGGGCGGCGATGGCCCGGATCGCGCCGCAGCTCGCGCCCAAGATCGCGCCATGAGCGAGACCAGCGTACTGACGCTGTCCTGCCGCAACCAACCCGGCATCGTGGCCGCCGTATCGACCTACCTGTTCGAGACCGGCTGCAACATCCTCGACGCGCAGCAATACGACGACACCGAGACCGGGCGCTTCTTCATGCGCGTGGTGGTGAATACGGTCTCGCCCGGATTGGCCCTGGCCACGGTGCGCGACGGTTTCGCGCCGGTGGCGCAGCGATTCGCGATGGCGTGGCGGATGCGCGGCCGCGCCGAGCTCCAGCGCGTGCTGCTGTTCGCCAGCCGGTTCGACCACTGCCTCGCCGACCTGCTGTATCGTTGGCGGATCGGCGAGATCCCGATGCGGGTGGTCGGCATCGTGAGCAACCACCCACGCGACATCTACCATCACCTCGATTTCGGCGACGTGCCGTTCCACCACCTGCCGATCACCCGCGAGACCAAGATGGAGCAGGAGGCCCGCATCTGGGAACTGGTGCGCGAGACCGGCACCGACCTGGTGGTGCTGGCGCGCTACATGCAGGTGCTGTCGGATGCGCTGACCGCCAAGCTCACCGGCCGCTGCATCAACATCCACCATTCCTTCCTGCCCGGGTTCAAGGGCGCCCGCCCGTACCACCAGGCGGCGGCCCGGGGCGTGAAGCTGATCGGCGCCACGGCGCACTACGTGACCGCCGACCTCGACGAAGGCCCGATCATCGAGCAGGACGTGGAGCGGATCAGCCACCGCGACACGCCCGACGACCTGGTGCGCAAGGGCCGCGACATCGAGCGCCGGGTGCTGTCGCGGGCCGTGCGGCACCAGTTGGAGGACCGGGTGATCCTCAACGGCAACAAGACCGTGGTGTTCACCGACTAGCCGAGCAGGTCCTCGATCAGGATCGGCGTCTTGCGCACCCGGATGCCGGTCGCGTGGTAGACCGCGTTGGCGATCGCCGCCGGCATCCCCACGATGCCGACCTCGCCCACCCCCTTGGCGCCGATCGCGTTCACCATCGTGTCGGTCTCCTCGACCAGCTCCACCGTGACCTCGCCGATGTCGGCGCAGGAGGCGATGTGGTAGCTGGCGAGGTCCTGGTTGGCGAAGCGGGCCTGCGCGCGGTCGACCCGGCTCTCCTCCATGAGCGCGAAGCTGGCGCCCCAGATCATGCCGCCGGCGAGGTTGCTGCGGGCGGTGCGCGGGTTGATGATCCGGCCACAGGCGAACGCGCCGACCATGCGCTCGATGCGGATGGTACGCAGCAGCGGATCGATCCGCACCTCGGCGAACTGGGCGCCGAACGAGAAGCTGACATGGGTCTCCGTCACCGGGCCAGCCATCGCGATGCCGCCTTGCAGGCCATACTGCATCTTGGCATCCGCCATGCCGGTGGGCTTCCAGTCGGCGGCGGCGTCGACCGAACCGGACGGCGTGGCTTTCACGATGTCGGCCAAGCTGTGCGCGACACCGTCGGCACCGACGATACGCCCATCGGCAAAGTGCAGCGTCGCTGGATCGCGGCCGGCGAACGGCGCCGCCTCGGCGGTCGCCACTTGCAGCAGCTTGTCGCGCAGCGCCAGCGCTGCCTGGTGCACCGCCGATCCGGCCGATCCGGTGGTGATCGAGCCACCCGACATCGGCCCGGAGGGCAGGTTGCTGTCACCCAGTTCGACGCGCACCCGCTCGTCGGCGACACCCAGCGCGTCGGCCGCGATCTGGCCCAGGATGGTGTAGACGCCGGTGCCGACGTCATGCGCCGAGGTGCGCACCCGCAGCACGCCGTCAGCGGACAGCGCCACATGGGCGGAGGCTGGCGCGACCGGGGAAGGATAGGCGGCGGTGGCACAGCCATAGCCGATCAGCACGCCGTCATCGGTCCGCATCGAGCCGACGCCGGGCGTGCGCCGGCTCCAGCCGAAGCTCTCGGCGCCGCGCCGGAAACACTGCACCAGCGAGCGGCTGCTCCACGGCAGGCCGTCGACCGGGCTGGCCTGCGGCTCGTTCTTCGCCCGCAGCTCGATCGGGTCCATGCCGAGCGCCACGGCCAGCTCGTCCACGGCACTCTCGTAGGCAAAGAACGACGGCGCCTCGGCCGGCGCGCGCTGGAAGCCGGGCGTGTTGACGTCAGTGTCGACGGTGGATTCCGAGGTGCGGATGTTCGGGATCGCGTACATCAGCGAGGTGGCGTCGGTGCCGGGGAAGGCCACATGGTCGATCGCCGCGCTCTGGCCCACCGCCTCGTGGATCATGGCGACCATGGTGCCGTCGCGTTCGGCGGCCAGCGCGATGCGGTTGCGGGTGGCGGGGCGGAACGATCCCACGGTGAACATGGCGTCGCGCGGCACCACCAGCTTGACCGGGCGGCCCAGCCGGCGCGCCGCGGTGGCGATCAGCACGGTGTGCGGCAAGATGGTGGCCTTGCCCCCGAACGCGCCGCCGACATAGGGCGAGACCATGTGGACGTCCTCGGCCGGGATGCCGAAGATGGTCGCGAGGCCGGCCCGCTGGCCCACGACCCACTGGCTCGGGCACTCGATGGTGAGCTTGCCGTCACTCCAGCTCGCGGTGGTGGCGTACAGCTCCATCGGGTTGTGGTGCTGCGCCGGCGTCGAATATTCCTGGTCGACGCGCACCGGAGCGGCGGCGAGGGCGGCGTCGGCGTCGCCGACGCGCACCGCCGATTTCTCTTCCGTGACCACGACGCGGTCGGGATCGTCCATGGCCGCCCCGGCGTGCTGCGTGGCGTACTCTACGTTCAACGCCCGCGCCGCCTGTTCCGCCGCTTCCTGCGTGTCGGCGACCGTGAGGCCCACGATCTGCCCCGAATAATGCACCTCGTCGGAGGTGAGCGGCATGAACGAGGACTGCATGTGGCCGCCCTTCATGGCGAAGGTCTCGGTGCCGAGGTCCTGGTTCATGTCGCGGTGGGTCAGCACCATCTGCACGCCGGGCACCGCCTCGGCGGCGGCGCTGTCGATGCGGGTGATGCGTCCGCGCGCCACCGGGCTCAGCGTCAGGGCCGCGTAGGCGGTGCCGAGATGGCCGAAATCGGCGGCGTACTGGGCCGCGCCGGTCGCCTTGGCGGCGCCGTCGCGGCGGGTGGTCGGGAGGCCGATGCTGCCGTCCATGTTCAAATCCTCCTGCTGGCGACGAGCGCGGCGCGCGCCACGGCGCGAGCCCCAAGTTCGATCTTGAAGCCGTTCTCGGCCAGTGGCTTGGCGTCGGCGAAGCCGGCGTGGCCGGCGGCCAGCGCGGTCCGTTCGGTGAGGACGACGCCGGCCAGCGCCGCCTCGGCCGCGCGCGACCGCCAGGGTCGGGTGGCGACCCCGCCCATCGAGACCCGGGCGTGGCGGACCGTGCCGCCGTCCATGTCGAGCGCCACGGCGGCGGAGACCACGGCGTAAGCGTAACTTTGGCGGTCGCGCACCTTGAGATAGGTGGAGCGACGCCCGGCCGGGGTCGCTTGCACCAGGAGCGCGGTGATGATCTCGCCGGGCCGCAGTGGCGTCTCGGCGCCCGGGTCGTCGCCGTACGGAACATGCAGCTCGGACATCGGAATGGTGCGGGCGCCGCTGGCCGAGCGGATCTCGACGCTGGTGTCGAATGCCGCCAGCGCCGTGGCCCAGTCTCCGGGATAGGTCGCGACACAGCGCTCGGAGCCGCCGAACAGCGCCATCTCGCGGGTCAGCCCCGCCTGCGCGGCGCAGCCGCTCCCGGGCGCGCGCTTGTTGCAGGCCGAATTGCCGTCACGGAAGTACACGCAGCGGGTGCGTTGCAACAGGTTGCCGCCGACCGTGGCGGCGTTTCGCAGTTGCTGCGAGGCGGCAAGCTGCAGGCTCTCGGCCAAAGCGGGGTAGTCGCGCAGCAGCGTCGCGTCCTCGGCGACGTCGGCCATGCGGGCCAGGCTGCCGAAGCGCAGCACCGCGCCGGAGGTGTCGAACGAGGCCAGCTCGTCCAGGTGGCCGATGTCGACGATGCTGAACGGCGCCGCAAGGTCGCCGCGCATCAGGTCGACCATGGTGGTGCCGCCGGCCAGGAGTGCCGCGCCCGGGCGCTGCGCCAAATGGAACGCCTCGTCCAGCGTAGCGGGACGGTGATAGGTGAAGGGCTGCATCTCAGGCGGCCCGCTGGGCGGCGATTTCGCGCACCGCCGCGACGATGTTCGGATAGGCGCCGCAGCGGCACAGATTGCCGCTCATGTATTCGCGGATCTCGGCGTCGCTGCCGGTGTGGCCCTCGGTCACGCAGGCGACCGCCGACATGATCTGGCCCGGCGTGCAATAGCCGCATTGCAGCGCATCGTGCGCGACGAACGCCGCCTGCATCGGGTGCAGCACGCCGTCGGCGCCGGCCAGTCCCTCGATGGTGAGGATGTCGCGGCCCTGTGCCGCCGCGGCCAGCGTCAGGCAGGCAAGCTGACGGCGGCCGTCGATGTGCACGGTGCAGGCGCCGCAGGTGCCGTGGTTGCAGCCGACCTTGGTGCCGGTCAGGCCGAGATGCTCGCGCAACGCGTCGAGCAGGGTGGTGCGCGGGTCGAGCGCCAACGGGTGATCGTGGCCGTTCACGCGCAGGGTCAAGGCGATCGGCGTCTCCGGGGGCGGTGCATCGGCCATGTTCGGTCCTCGGCTGTCTCGTTGCGACGGCGGATGGGAAGGCCGGGTAACGATGCCGGGCCGCCGACGTTCCCCGCTATATGGGATTGCGACCGGATACGGCATCGTTCTTGCTGCGACGCATTGCAAATGATCCGCCGTCCCAGCTCCGACACCCTCCTGTCCCTGCTCTCCGTGGCGGGGTTCTTCGCGGCCTGGTATGTCGTGACCGCGATCCCTTTGGTGCCGGTCAACCTGTTGCCGCCATTGAGCCAGGTTGCCGCCGCCTTCGTCGACGTGGTGCGTCACGGCTACCGCGGCACCAGTCTCGGGCAGGACATCGGCGCCACGCTCGGGCGCTGCCTCGCGGGGTTCGCGCTGGCGACGCTGCTCGGCGTGCCGCTCGGGGTATGGATGGGCCGCAGCCGGCGCTGTGCCGCGGCGGTGGACTTCATCATCCAGTTCATGCGGCCGCTGCCGCCGCTGTCCTACCTCATCCTGCTGATCCTGTGGCTCGGCACCGGCGACGCGTCGAAAGTGGCCCTGCTGTTCCTGGCGGCGTTGCCCACCATCGTCAGCGCCGCCACCTCTGGCGTACGTTTGGTCAACCAGCAGCGCATCCAGGCAGCGCTGGCGTGCGGCGCCGACGAGCGGCAGGTGTTCCGCTACGTGGTGCTGCCGTCGGCGCTGCCGATGATCCTGACCGGGCTGCGCATCTCGCTGGCCGGCACGTTCTCGACCGTGGTCGCGGCGGAACTGTTGGCCGCCAGCGACGGGCTGGGCTGGATGGTGTTCTCGGCCAGCCAGTTCCTGCGCACCGACATCGTGATGATGGGCATCCTGATCCTGGGCGCACTCGGCATGGCGCTGAACTGGGGCCTGCTCGCGCTCGACACGAGGCTGGTGCATTGGCGCGGGCGGGCCTGATGCGGCGCCGCTTGCCGCCCTGGAGCTGGCCGCCCGGGAGCTGGCCGCCCTGGAGCTGGACCGTCGTCAGCGCCTTCGTGCTCCTGGCCACTTGGCTCGCGCTGACCTGGGGCGGCTTGGTGCGCGACCTGTTCCTGCCGCCGCCCGGCGAGCTGTGGGACGGTCTGGTCGACCTGATCGACAACGGCTACGGCGGCGAGCCGCTCTGGACCCACATCGCCGTGAGTCTCGAGCGGGTGTTGGTGGGCTTCGTCACCGGCGCGGTGGCGGGCACGCTGATCGGCCTCGCGATGGGCACCTGGCACCGGGTCAACGCCGTGCTGATGCCGTTCGTCGAGTTCCTGCGGCCGCTGCCGCAACTCGCGTACTTGATGTTGCTGATCGTCTGGTTCGGCATCGGCGAAGGCTCGAAGATCATCCTGCTGTTCCTCGCAGCCCTCCCGGTCGCGGCGGTCGCGGCGCGTGACGGGGTGCGCAACCTGCCGCTGGCGCGGCTGCAGGTGGCGCGCTCGCTGGGTGCCTCGGACTGGCAGATCTTCCGCCACGTGGTCTTCCCCTCGGCGCTGCCGGAAATCTTCACCGGCGCCAGGCTGTCGATCGGCATCGTCTACGGCACGCTGATCGCGGCCGAGATCATCGCGGGCCACGATGGCCTGGGCTGGATGATCCTCGATGCCGGACGGTTCCTGCGGTCGGACTACGTGTTCGTGGGCATCGCCATGATCGGCGCGATGGGCCTGGCGCTGAATGGACTGTTGGTGGCGCTGGAGAACAGGTTTATCCACTGGGCTGGAAAGTGATTTACGGCAATCCCACGAGGAGGATCGGCTTATGATCGACCCGACCAGCCGACGGACCCTGTTGCGCACCGGCCTGGCGCTCGGCGCCGCACCGCTGCTGCCCCGACGGGCGCGCGCCGCGACGCCCGGGCGCATCAACATCGCCTTCTTCGTCGGCGCCAGCCCGACCATGATCGCCAAGGGCGATGGCTGGATCGAGGACATGACGCACGCGAAGGTGAACTGGGTCGAGGTCGGCTCCGGGGCCGAGATCAACACCGCGGTCGCCGCCGGCAGCGTCGACATCGGCATCGGCATCGGCTCCTCGCCCACCGCCGCCGGCATCGCGCAGGAGATCGGCTACGAGGTCGTCGCCATGCTCGACAACATCGGCCCGGCCGAGGAGATGACGGTGCGCAAGGCCGCCGGCATCCACACGCCAGCCGACTTCAGGGGCAAGCGGATCGCCACGCCGTTCGGCTCCACCTCGCATTTCCGCACCATGGGCTTTCTCAAGACAAACGGCATGACCCAGCGCGACGTGACGCTGCTCGACATGCGGCCCGACGCCATCGTCGCCGCCTGGCAGCGCGGCGACATCGACGCGGCGTATGTGTGGAGCCCCGCCAAGTCGAAGGTGCTCGACGCCGGCGGCGAGGTGTTCCGCACCTATGATGCGTTGGAGAAGGCCGGCTACGTGATCGCCGACGTGATGGTGGCCCGAACCGCCTTCGCCCGCGCCTACCCGGACGCGGTGGTGGCGATCCTGAAGGCGTCCGACCGCTCGCTCGCGATGTGGCACGACAAGCCCGACGAGGCCGCCGCGATCATCGGCAAGCAGGCCGGCATCAGCACCGAGACGGCGCGCGGCGACCTGCTGCAATACGATTTCGTGCCGCCCCGCGAGCAGCTCAAGTCGCAATGGCTCGGGCCGCCGGGACAGGCCGGGCATTTCGCCGAGGTGCTGCAAGGCACCGCGAAGTTCCTGGTGGCCCAGCGCAGCATCCGCGCGGCGCCCTCGCTCGAGGCCTACCGGCGCGCGATCAACACAGCGCCGTTGGCGCAGGCGCTGGCCTGACATGCCCGACGACCGCGCCGGCGTCGCGGCGGACGCGGCGCTGGTCCGGTTCGATGGGCTGGGCGTGGTCTACGACGCCGGGGCCGAGCAGGTGGTGGCGCTGTCCGGCGCCTCGCTGGAGTTCGCTGCCGGGGACTTCGTCTGCCTGGTCGGGCCGTCCGGCTGCGGCAAGACGACGTTGCTGCAAACCCTGGCAGGGTTCCTCGTGCCGACCCAGGGCTCGGTCACGGTCGAGCGCCGGCCCGTGACTGGGCCAGGGGCCGACCGTGGCGTGGTGTTCCAGCAGCCGGCATTGTTCCCCTGGCTCAGCGTCGCGGCCAACGCCGGCTTCGGCCCGATGGTGCGCGGGCAGGGCCGTGCCGCGCGGGCCGAGATCGTCGAGCGCTATCTGCGCATGGTCGGACTGTGGGAGTTCCGCGACCGCTACCCGTACCAGCTCTCGGGCGGGATGCAGCAGCGCCTCGCGATCGTGCGCGCGTTGGCAAACGGGCCGAAGATCCTGCTGATGGACGAGCCGTTCGGCGCGCTCGACGCGCTGACCCGCGAGAAGATGCAGGAGGAGCTGCACCTGATCTGGCGCCGCACCGGGATGACCGTGCTGTTCATCACCCACAGCGTCGAGGAGGCGGTCTATCTCGGCACCGAGGTGGTGGTGATGTCGCCGCGTCCCGGTCGCATCATCGAGCGGATCGCGGCGCCGTTCGCGCGGCGCGGCGGCGAGCGCGACAGCCGGGCCATCAAGTCGCTGCCCGAGTTCGTCGCCATGCGCGAACAGGTGCTGTCGCTGATCTGGCAAAACGGGTAATCGCGGGGGGCAAGCGGAGCGCCGCGACGTGACTGTACAATTGACGACACAACAAGCCGGCGTCGATCGCGCGGCATTGCGCGTGGTGCTGCTGTCCAGCCTGGGCGGCGCGCTGGAGTTCTACGACTTCGTCGTGTTCGGCGTTTTCAACGCCTTCATCTCCGCCGCGTTCTTCCCGTCCGGCGACCCGGTGAGTTCGCAACTCAGCGGGTTGGCGTTGTTCGGGGCCGGCTACCTGGCGCGACCGCTGGGCGGCCTGCTGTTCGGCCGGCGTGGCGACCACAGCGGGCGGCGCGGCAGCTTCATGCTCTCGCTGGGCCTGATGTCGGCGGCGACTGCCGCGATGGGCCTGGTCCCGTCCTACGCCACCGGCGGTGTCGCCTGCACGGCGCTGTTCGTGGCGCTTCGGCTGCTGCAAGGATTTTGCCTCGGCGGTGAGCTGCCGGGGGCCATCACCTACGCGGTCGAGGTGGTGCCGCGCCGGCACGCGACCCTGGCCTGCGGCGTGGTGTTCGGCTGCGTCAGCAGCGGCGTGGTGCTGGCGGCCGGGGTCGCGGCGGCGCTGAATGCCACGATGGATGGCCCCAGCCTGGCAGGCTGGGGATGGCGGGTCGCCTTCCTGATCGGAGGCCTGCTGGGCGGCGTGAGCTGGCTGTTGCGCCGCTCGCTCGAGGAAAGCCCGGCGTTCCTGCGCATGAAGGCGCGACTGGCGGCAGACGCGGCAGCCCGGGGGCCGCTGCGCGAATTGCTCGCCCGCCATCGCGGCCGGCTGCTGGCCGGCATCGCGGCGACCGGGATCGTGACCACGTTCAATGGATTGCTGTTCGCGCACATGGCCGGGTACCTCGCCGGACTGCATTATCCTCGTCCCGCGATCTCCACGAGCCTGACCATCGCCAGTGCCGTGACGTCGGTCACGTTGGTCGCGGCGACCTGGGTGGGCGACCGCTGGACGCCGCTCGGCGTCTACCGCATCGGATGCGTCGTGCTCGGCTGCGCCGCTGTCCCGGCCTACAGCGTCCTCGCGGCGCACGCGATGCCGCTGTTCCAGGTGTTCTTCCTGATCGGCTTGTCGGCGTGCTTCACCCACGGCACCTTCGCGCTGTTGCTGGCCGATCTGTTCCCGACGCGGATACGGTTCTCGGGGGTAGCGCTGTCGATGAACCTCGGTGCCGTGGTGTTCACCGCACTGAGTCCGCTGCTGGCGGCGACCCTGATCGTCTGGACCGGCTGGCTGGCGGTGCCAGCAGTGCTGATCACAGCGACCGCGCTGCTGGCGTTGGCCGGGACGTTTTATCTCCCGAGATTGAGTGGACAGCTCGACGAGGCCACGGCCGACGCGTTCGTGGCGGCCGAATAGCAAACGTTGCTGCGCGGACTGGTCGGCTTTGGTTGGGCAGCTCCGGTCAGGCCGGAATCCGGCGGCCGAGAAAATCCAGCATGGCCGCGGCGATCTCGCGGCTGTGCGTCTCCAGGGCGAAATGGCTGGTGTCGTAGAACCTGATTTCCGCGTCGGGGATGTCGCGGCGGAACGCCTCGGCGCCCGGAGGCAGGAAGTAGATGTCGTTCTTGCCCCACACCGCCAGCAGCGGCGGCTTGTGGGCGCGGAAATATGCCTGCCAAGCCGGGTAGAGCGCCACGTTGGTGCGATAGTCGTAGATCAGGTCGAGCTGGATCTCATCGGTGCCGGGGCGCTCGAAATAGGCGCTGTCGAGCGTATAGCCGTCCGGCGAGACGAGTGCGGCGTCGGCACCGGTCAGATATTGGGTGCGGATCGCCTCCGGCGTCAGCGCCGCCCGGCAGGCGTCGCGCGCGGCCGCGGAACCATCCTGCCAATAGGCTTGGTAGGGTGCCCAAGCGGTGCTGAGGCCCTCCTGGTAGGCGTTGCCGTTCTGGGTGACGATGGCGGTCACGCGCTCGGGGTGGGCCGCGGCCAGGCGGAAGCCGGTCGGCGCGCCGTAGTCGAATACATAGATGGCATAGCGGCGCAGGCCGAGCGCGTCGGTGAAGCGGTCCAGCGTCTTGGCCAGGTTGTCGAAAGTGTAGTCGAACTGGCTGCGCGGCGGCGCCACGCTCAGGCCGAAGCCCGGCAGGTCCGGGGCGATCACCCGATAGCGGGCGGCGAGCAGCGGGATCAAATCCCGGAACATGTGGCTGGTCGTCGGATAGCCGTGCAGCAGCAGGATCACCGGCGCGTCGGCCGGGCCAGCCTCGCGGTAGAAGACCTCGACGGGGCCGACGGCCTGGGTCTTGTAGACGGTGCTCATGGCGGGAAATCCTTCCATTGCGGTCCTGGTTTCGGGTGCGTCAGCGCCGTCAATGCCCGGAGCGATGCCAGCAGTTGTGGTCGAGACGAACCTGGCTTGCGCTCGCGGCCGTCAGAATGGACGCCGCATCGGCGACGCAGGGTAAATAACTACCGACCGGTCGGATGTAAAGTGGCCGCCAAGGCGCCATTTCGGTTCCTGGCAAGCAGCCGAGCGATCGGCTTGGAGATGGGCGTGAAAGTGTCGCAGCGGGACATCGTGGTGGCGGCGAGGGAGTTGTTCCGAACCGAGGGCTATGCCGGCGCCTCGATGCAGGTCCTGGCCGATCGTGTCGGGTTGCGGAAAGCCAGCCTGTACAGCCGCTTCCCCGACAAGGAGGCGCTGGTCGGCGAGGTGCTGAAGCTGACCTTCGATGAGATATGCGCCGCCGTGGATGGGGCTGACGCTTGGCCGGCGGCGTATGAGGCGTTGCTGCGGGCGTTGAGTGACGTGTTGATGGATCGCGGCCGCTGCGTCGCTCTGCACCTCGCCTACGGCACTTCGGCCGATACGCCGCGGGCGTCGGCAGCGGTGCGTGGGTTCTTCGTCTCCTGCCGCCGCCGTCTTGCCGACACGCTGTCCGCCGTCACCTCGCCCGAGGAAGCCGATCGGATCGCGGTCGACGCCCTGTCAAGGATCGAGGGCGCCACGCTTTGGCTCGCTATCGACGGCGACCCCACCGCGATGCAACGCGCCCTGGAGCAGTTGCGCGCGGAGGCCGACCGGCTCCGCGAACACTCCCAGACTCCTCCCCGGTGATCTCCCAAATGGTGGCGGGCAGCCGGCCCGCCACGTCGTCACGTCCGGCGGTTTCGCTCACCGACCAGAAACGTCGCGGTTGTTCCCGGCCTGGCCAGAAAGACGTGTCGCGTTCGTGACCGAGCGCGCGCGACCGGTTGGGTCGGCTAGGATGGCGCGATGCAGCCGCTCGTCACGCCGCCAGTAGCACCGCCGCCGTCCAGCCTGCTGCGGCGGCTCGGTCCCGGCCTCATCACCGGCGCCGCCGACGACGACCCGAGCGGCATCGCCACCTACAGTCAGGTCGGCGCGCAGTTCGGCTACGGCCTGGCGTGGACGATGCTGTTCAGCCTGCCGTTCATGATCGTGATCCAGGAGGTCAGCAGCCGCATCGGCTGCGTCACCGGGCGCGGCATCGCCGACAACCTGCGCCGCCACTACCCGCGCTGGCTGCTGCGCGCGGTCGTGCTGCTGTTGCTGTCGGCCAACGTCATCAACCTCGGCGCCGATTTGGGTGCCATGGGGGCGGCGGCGCGGCTGCTGCTGGGCGGCAGTGCCCGGCTCTACACCGTGGCGTTCGGCGTGCTTTGCGTCTTGGCCGAGATATTCGTCCGCTACGCGACTTACTCCGGATTGCTGAAATGGCTGACAGTCTCGCTGTTCGCCTACGTCGCCGTCGTGTTCGCGGTTCATGTGCCGTGGAACCGTGCGCTGCTCGCGACCCTCGTGCCTCGCCTTGCGTTCGACCCTGGGCAGGCGACGGCGCTCGTGGCGGTGCTCGGCACCACGATCAGCCCGTACCTGTTCTTCTGGCAGTCGTCACTGGAAGTCGAGAACCTGCGTCGCCTCGGCGCCCGCCCGCTGGCCCTGACTCCACGCCTGGCGCCGCCGCAATTCGCCCGCATCCGCACCGACACCGTGTTCGGCATGGCGGTGTCGAACCTGGTCGCGATCTTCATCATCTACGCCACCGCGGCGACGCTGCACGCCAGCGGGGTCACGGACATCCAGACCTCGTCGCAGGCGGCGGAGGCGCTCCGCCCGATCGCCGGCGACTTCACCTTCGCCGTGTTCGCGCTTGGAATCGTCGGCACTGGGCTGCTTGCGGTCCCGGTGCTGGCCGGCTCCGGCGCCTATGCGCTGTCGGAGGCGTTCCGCTGGCGCGAGGGCCTCGACCGGCGGCTGCTGCAGGCGCGGTGGTTCTACGCCACCATCGCCGTCTCCACCCTGGCCGGTGTCGCGCTGAACTTCACCGCCCTCGACCCAGTGAAGGCGCTGTATTGGAGTGCCGTGCTCAACGGGCTGCTGGCGGCGCCGGTGATGGCGTCGATCATGCTCGTGGCCGGCAACGGGCGCATCATGGGACGGCTCACGCTGCCGCTGCCGATGCTGGTCGGTGGCTGGCTTGCGACCTTCGTCATGCTGGCCGCCAGCATCGGCTTCTTCGCGCTGCCGTGAGTCAACCCAATTTCATCCTTTCACCGCGCCTGCCGAGAGGCCGGCGACCAAGTAGCGCTGCAACACCGCGAAAAACAAACAGGCGGGGATCAGGCCCAGCACGGCGGCCGCCATCATCTGCCCCCAATCGACCGCGAACTTGCCGATGAAGGTGAGCAGGCCGACGGCGAACGTCTTGCTGCCCTCGTCGTTGATGAGCATGAGCGCGAACAGCAGCTCGCTCCAGGCGGCGGTGAACACGAAGCCGACCGTGGCGCCCATGCCGGGCAGCGTCAGCGGCAGCACGACGCGCACGATCGCCTGCGGGCGGGTGCAGCCGTCGATGGTGGCGGCCTCCTCCAGCTCGCGCGGGATGCCGTCGAGGAAGGACTGCATCAGGAAGCTCGCGAACGGCACGTTGAAGGCGGTGTAGACGATGACCAGGCCCAGGAGCGAGTTGGTCAGATGCAATGTCGCCATGATGCGGTAGAGCGGCGGGATCACCATCACCAGCGGGAAGGTCTGCGTCAGCAGCAGCAGCAAGGCGACCGTCGCCTTGCCGCGGAACGCCAGGCGCGACAGGGCGTAGCCGGCGGCCGAGGCGATGGCGGTCGCGGCCAGCGCGGTCGCCACCGAGACGGTGATCGAGTTGACGAAGTAGCGCGGGAAGTCGCTCTCGCGCAGCACCCGCGCGTAGTTGGCCAGCGTGGTGACCGAGGGCCACAGCGGCGTGCCCTCGGTGTAGAGCAACTGTCCGGGTGTCACGCTGATCTTGACCGTCCAGAACAGCGGGAACAGCGCGAACACCACGTAGGCCCCGAGTGCCGTCACGAAGCCGGCCTGCGCCAGCGGGCGCGTGCCTCGTCCCGCGATCATGCGTAGCGCCGCCGCAGCCGGATCAGCACCAGCGCGTAGGCGAGCAGCAGCGCCAAAAGCAGGATCGACACGGCGCTGGCATAGCCCTTGTCGAGCGAGGTGAACGCTGTGACGTAGACGTAGGTGGCGACGGTGTTGGTCGATCCCGCCGGGCCGCCCCGGGTCATGACGAAGATCAGGTCGGCGAAGGTCGCGATCCAGATGGTGCGCAGCATCACCGTGATCGCGATGGTGGGGGTGAGGAAGGGCAGGGTGATCTGCGCGAAGCGGTCCCAGCCGCTCGCCCCGTCGATGGCGGCCGCCTCGTACAGCTCCGCCGGGATGGTCTTCAGCGCCGCGAGGATGGTGATGGCGAAGAACGGCACGCCGAACCAGACATTGGCGGTGATCGGCCCCCACATCGCGGTCGCGGGGTCGGACAGGATGCTGGTCTGCGGCGTGCCGATGCCCAGTGCGGCCATCCAACGCGGCAGCGGCCCGATCACCGGGTTGAGCAGCCAGGCCCAGGTCAGCCCGGCCAGGAACGTCGGCACCGCCCAGGGCAGGAACACCAGCGCCTGCACAACGGGGCGGCCGAGGAACTGGCGGTTGAGCAGCATCGCGAGGCCCAAGCCAAGGCCGAACTGGAGCACGAGGCTGGCCGCGGTCCACCAAAGCGTGTTGCGCAGCGCCTCGCCCAGCACCGGGTCGTGCAGCATCCGCGCGTACTGGCCGAGCCCCACATAGTCCGAGCGGAACGCGCCGAAGTGCCGCAGCGAGAATCCCACGCCCACGATCAGCGGCACCAGCAGGACGCAGCCGAGCAGCACCAGCGCCGGGGCAAGGTACAGCCAGGGCTCGACGACCCGCCGCAACGCCACGCGGCGGGCGGCCGCTACTTCGAGGCCTTCTTCAGGTAGGCCTGCTGCTCGCCGCCGAGATAGGACGCCCATTCGTCCGCGACCGACTGCGCCGTGCGCTGCCCGAGCAGCGCCTGCTGGTAGGTCTTGATGGCGATGTTGTCGTAGAAGTTGCCGAAGTTCTCCAGATGCGACGGCACCGAGACCAGGACGTAGTGCTTGGGGTCGTTCAGCTCGGCGAACCAGCCGGCGAACTTGTCGCTGGCGAAGTACGGGTCGTTCGTCGCGGTCTTGTAGATCGGCAGCGTCCCCACGAACTTCGACCAGGCAAGGTTGTTGTCGGGCGCTCCGAGGGCCGCGATCAGCTTCCAGGACGCCTCCTTGTCGTGCGAGTTGGCGAACATCGCCCAGCCGCTGTAGCCGAGCGAGGGGAACGCCCGCCCGCCCGGTCCGGTCGGCAGTGGCGTGACACCGAAATCGGACGCCGGCATCTTGTCGGCGATGCCGAGCAGGGCGTCGGGGTCCTGGTCGAGCAGGGCGCAGGTGCCGGAGTAGAAGCCGGACACCACCTCGTTGAACGCCCAGCCGACGCTGTCCTTGGGCGCGTAGCCGTGGCGATAGATGTCGACCAGCGTCTGCAAGCCCTTGACCGAACCCGGCTCGGCGAAGGTCGATGTGCCATCGGCGTTGAAGTAGCCGGGCTTGTCGTCCATCGTGTTCATGAAGATCTGCACGCCGCCGGTGCCGCCGGGGCCGCCGCGCAGGCAGTAGCCGTACTTGCCGGGCGTGGCGCTGATCTTGGCGCTGTCGGCCACGAACTCGTCCATCGTCTTGGGCGGGGCGGCGATCCCGGCCTGAGCGAACAGCTTCTTGTTCCAGAACATCGCGCGCACGTAGTAGCCGTACGGCAGCATGTACATCTTGCCGTCGACCACCGAGCCGAGCTGGGTCGCGCGCTCGCCGAGATCCTTCGCGTTCGGCCATTTCGCGATCCACGGGCCGAGGTCCTGAAGCTGCGCGTTGTTGGCGTAGAGGCCGAGCCAGCGCTCCGGCATCTCGACCACGTCGGGCGTGTCGCCGGCTTGGACCATGTTGAGGAACTTCTCGAACGCCTGGCCCCAGGGCAGCGACGTCACCTCGACATGGGTGCCGGGATTGGCCTGCTCGAAGGCGGCCACTTGCTTCTTCAGCAGCTCGGTGCGCGGCGGGCTGGTGATGACCTCGACCAGCTTCAGCGTGGTGTCGGCGACCGCAGGCGTTGCGAGCGTCGCCGCCACGACGGCGGCCATCCAGGTCCGGATCATGTGTTCTCTCCCATTAGGTCGTGGCAACGGCGAGGGCTCGTTCGAGATCGTTCCACAGGCTTTCGACATCCTCCAGCCCGACGTTGAGCCGGACCAGGCGCTCGGTCACGCCGAATTCGGACAGCGAGTTGACGCCCGGGGTCTGCCGCAGCGTCGCCATGGCCGGCACCACCAGGCTCTCGTGCCCACCCCAGCTGATGCCGATGCGGAACACCTGCAGCGCGTCGACGAAGCGCGGGACGTCCACCGCCTCGTCCGCCTCGAACGAGAACAGGCCGGTGGTGCCCGCGAGCGTGGCGCGGCCGGGATGGTTCGCGAAGGCCGGGTGGTGCACGCGGGTCACGCGAGGATCCGCGCGCAGCCGCTCGGCCAGCGTCAGTCCCGCGCGTTCGTGCTGCAACAGGCGCAGCGGCAGCGTGCGCAGGCCGCGCAGCAGGAGCCATGCCTCGAACGGCGACAGCTTGGCGCCCAGCACCGGGTAGGCGCGGGTGTTGACCTGCGCCATGTGCGCCGCCGAGCCGGACAGCACGCCGGCCACCACGTCCGAGTGCCCGCCGATGTATTTCGACGCCGAGTGCAGCACGAGGTCGACGCCGTGGGCGATCGGCTGCTGGAACAGCGGGGTCGCCCAGGAATTGTCGATGACGCTGACAATGCCCTGCGCCCGCGCCGCCGCCGCCAGGCGCGGCAGCTCCTGCAGCTCGAACACCATCGAAGTCGGGCTCTCCAGGTAGAGCATGGTCGCACCGGGTAGGGCCGCGATCACTGCCTCGGCGTCGCTGCCGTCGACGTACTGCACGGTGATGCCGAGGTTCGGCAGCAGCCGCTCGAACAGCCGGAACGCGTCGCCGTACAGGTGGCGGACGGCGACGATGCGCTGGCCGGCGCCCACGAAGCCCAGCACCGCGGCGCTGATCGCCGCCATGCCGGAGGAGAACGCCCGCGACGCCTCGGCTCCCTCCAGTGCCGCGATGCGGCTCTCGAACTCCATCACCGTGGGGTTGTCGCCCCGGCTGTAGATCGGGCGGCGGACGGTGCCCGCGAAGGCGTCGGCCATGTCGGCGTAGCTGCGGAAGGTGAACAGCGAGGTCTGGTAGATCGGCGGCACCACCGGGTCCTGCGGCAGGTCGCCGTCATGCGCCAGGAGCGTCGCGGCGCGGGCGAGGATGGCGGCGCGGTCGGGATGAGGTTCCACGCCGCCTGGGTGGCACGGGGCGGCGAGGGCCGTCAATTCAGCCGGTCGAGCAAGGCGTCCATCATGCGGTCGCAACGCTCGAGCTGGTCGCGGGTGACGAACTCGTCGGCCTTGTGGCCCTGCTCCATCGACCCCGGCCCGCACACCACGCAGGGCACCCCGAGGCGCCGCTGGAACAGCCCGGCCTCGGTGCCGAACGCCACCTTGCCCAACGGTCCCGGCCCGGACAGCGCACGCGCGAGAGACACCACGGGGGCGTCGAGCGGTGTGTCGAGGCCAGGATAGTCGTTGGTCACTTCGATGGCGATGTCGGCCTGCGGAAAGCGCCGCCGCGCCGCCCGCACCAGTTCGGCGGCGTCGGCCTCGACGTCGCGCAGCACGGCACCGGCGTCGTCGGCGCCGATGTTGCGGATCTCGAACGCCACGTCGCAGCGGTCGGGCACGATGTTGGGCACCAGGCCGCCGGCGATATGGGCCACGTGCAACGTGGTGTACGGCACGTCGTACGCGGCGTCCCGCGAGACACCCTCGGCCAGCAGCGCCTGCCGTCGCCGCAGTCGGCCCACCAGGTCGGTCGCGAGATGGATGGCGTTCAGTGCCCGTGGCGCCAGTGCCGTGTGCGCCGCGGTGCCGCAGCAGGTGGCGCGCGCTGCGATCTTGCCCTTGTGCCCGGTCATCACCGCCATGCCGGTCGGCTCGCCCACGATGCAGAACTCGGGGCGCAGGCCGGACGCCGCCAGCCGGTCGAGCATGTCGCGCACGCCGAGGCAGCCGAGTTCCTCGTCGTACGAGAACGCCAGGTGCAGCGGCCGCCGGAGTCCGCGCCCGGCTGCCAGCGTGGCGGCGCGCAACGCGCAGGCCAGGAAGCCCTTCATGTCGGCCGTCCCGCGCCCGAGCAGCCTGCCGTCACGCTCGGTCAGGCGGAACGGGTCGCTGGTCCAGGCCTGGCCGTCGGGCGGCACCACGTCGGTGTGGCCGGACAGCACCACGCCGCCCGGGCCGTCGCCCACCGTCGCGAACAGGTTCGCCTTGCGCGCGTCGGGACTGCCGAACAGCCGCGCGCCGATGCCGTGCTCGGCCAGCAGGTCGCGCGCGAAGCCGATCAGCTCGAGGTTGCTCTCACGGCTCACGGTCGGGAACGCGATCAGCCGATCCAGCAGGGCCACGCTGTCCACGCCCGCTACTCCTCGCCTGCCACCAGCCGGGCGGCGTCGCCGTCGATCACCAGGCCGCGCACCACGCCGGTGCGCAGCAGCGCCCGCACCGCCGCCACCTTCTGCAGGCCGCCAGCCACCAGCACCACGTCGCGCTGACGCAGCCGCTCGAACTCCAGCGCCAGCGTGCGGTGGGCGAGTTCATGGTCGATCTCGGCCCCGTTCGCGTCGAACAGCCGGCCCAGCGAGTCGGCGACCGCACCTCGGGCGCGCACGCTGCGCAGTTCGGCCGGCGACAACATGCCCTGCACGCGCAGGAACGCGGTCTCGGCGAGCTCGCCCACGCTGACCAGATAGAGGTCGGCCGAGCGTGCCAGGTCCAAGGCCTCGGCCACGGTGCGCTGCGACATCAGTACCGCGCGGTCGGCCACGCTGTCGGCGATGAACGGCACCGGCAGGAAGTGGCCCTCGCCGCCGGTGCGCGCCGCCAGCGCCTGCACCACCTCGAACGGGTTGGAGGCCGAGTTGCGGGTGAGCGAGCCCATCAGCGAGACGAACCGCGCCTGCGGGTTCTGCGCGCCCGAGAGATGCAGCGCCATCTGCTCCAACGTGCGGCCCCAGCTGACACCCACGGTGATCGGGCGTCCGGTCGCCAGCTTGCCCTTGAGGAAATTGGCGGCCGCCGCCCCGACACCGCGCCGGGCGATCGCCTCCTGCGCCGCGGCCAGCGTCGGATCGCCGCTGGCGTCGAAGCCCATGGCGGGCGTCGCCAGGCAGAAATCCAAGCCGTGGCGCCGGGCGATGGCATCCTCGACGCCGAGGTCGCGGATCGCCTCGTGGTTGATGGTGACGCTGACCAGGCCCCGCTCGCGCGCCTCGGCCAGCAGGCGGACCACGCGGCTGCGGTGCAGGCCGAGCCGCCCGGCCACCTCCTCCTGGGTCAGTCCGCCGACATGGTACAGCCAGGCGGCGCGCACCATGATCGCCGCGTCCGGCTCGTGCGCGAGATTGAGCGTCAGCATGGCGCGACGATACCGCTTGACTTCCGCGATGCCTAACGACGAATGTTCGTGCTGGAGCAATTGTCGCGGCGCACGTCAGATGTGTCGGAGCGTGAGGAAATGGTCGCAATGACGCTGCCCAACACGCCCTTGGCGGAGCTCTATCGCACCATGCGGCGCATCCGCAGCTTCGAGGAGCGGGTGGCGGAACTGTATGCCCGTGGGCTCTCCGCCGGCTCGATGCTGCACCTGTCGATTGGCGAGGAGGGGGCGGCGGCCGGGGTCGCCGCCGCGATGCGGCCGCAGGACAGCTTCACCACGCACCATCGCGGCCACGGCATCTTCCTGGCGCGTGGCGCCGACCCCGCTCGGATGATGGCCGAGATCGGCGGCAAGGAGAGCGGCTACTGCCGCGGCAAGGGCGGCTCCATGCACATCGCCGACATGGCGCTGGGCCATCTCGGCGCCAACGCCATCGTGGGCGGCGGCATCCCGCACGTCGTCGGCGCCGGGCTCAGCTACAAGGCCAAGAAGACCGACGCCATCTCGGTCGCCTTCTTCGGCGACGGCGCCATGCAGCAGGGCGTGCTGTACGAGAGCATGAACATGGCCGCCCTGTGGGACCTGCCGGTGCTGTTCGTCTGCATCAACAACCAGTACGGCATGGGTACCCGGATCGACCTCGCCACCCGCTCGGTCGAGTTCGACCGCAGGGCCGAGGCGTTCGGCCTCGCCGCCACCATGGTCGACGGCGAGGACGTGGAGGCGGTGTTCCACGCGGCACAGGCGCTGGCCGACGGCGCGCGGGCCGGCAAGCCCGGCTTCATGGCGATCTCCTGCTTCCGCTTCTTCGGCCACGGCCGCATGGACAAGAGTCCGTACCGCACCGCCGAGGAGGAGGCGTTGGGCCGCAAGCGCGACCCGATCGCGCGCGCCCGCACCGCGTTGCTGGAACGCGGCCAGATGGGCGAGGCGGCGCTCGACCGGCTCGACGCCGAAGTGGCGCAGGAGATGGACGCCACCATCGACTTCACCGCCGCGGCGAGCGATCCGGCCCCCGCCAGCATGTTCCGCGACGTCTACGGGCCGGGCGAGCCGGAGCCGGAGCCTTTGAGCCACCGGCTCGACCGCATCCTGGCGCGGGCCTGATGGCCGCCACCGAGATCACCTATCGCGACGCGCTGCGCCAGGCGTTGCAGGACGCCATGCGGGCCGACCCCGACATCGTGGTGATCGGCGAGGAGGTCGGCGTCTATGGCGGCGCCTACGGCGTCACCAAGGATTTGATCGCCGAGTTCGGCGCGGGCAGGCTGATCGACACGCCGATCAGCGAGCCGGGCCTGGTGGGCGTCGCCGTGGGTGCCGCGATGACCGGGCTGCGGCCGGTGGCGGAGCTGATGTACGTCGATTTCCTGGGCTTGGTCATGGACCAGTTGGCCAACCAGGCGGCCAAGATCCGCTACATGTTCGGCGGCCAGATCGGCGTGCCGATGGTGCTGCGCACGCAAGGCGGCACTGGCCGGTCGGCCGGGGCGCAGCACTCGCAAAGCCTGGAGGGCTGGATCATGCACACGCCCGGCCTGCGCCTCGCGATGCCGGCGACGGCGCTGGACGCCTACCATTTGCTGCGCCACAGCCTGACGCTGCCCGACCCCGTCGTGTTCATCGAGCACAAGGCATTGTACACGCGTCGCCAGATGGCCGATCTCGCGGCACCGCCGGTGCCGTGGGGGCAGGCGGTGGTGCGCCGCGCCGGCGGGCACGCGACGCTCGTGACCTATTCGCGCATGGTCCACGTCGCCCTCGCCGCCGCCGAGACGCTGAGCGGCGAGGGGATCGCGCTCGAGGTCATCGACCTGCGCACGCTGAACCCGCTGGACATGGCGTCCGTGGCGGGCTCGGTGCAGCGGACCGGGCGCGCGGTGGTGGTGAGCGAGGGGCCACTCACCGGCGGTGTCGCGGCCGAGCTTGCCGCGCGCATCTCGGAGGAATGCTTCGACTACCTGGAGGATCCGGTGCTGCGCCTGGCCGGGGAGGATATCCCGATCCCGGTCTCCCCCGCGCTGGAGGGAGCGAGCATCCCGACCGCCGAGCTGATCGCAGCCACCGTGCGGCGGATGCTGCGGCCATGATCGTCGAGCTCACCCTGCCCCGGTTGGGCGAGACCATGGAGACCGGGCGGGTCGCGAGTTGGCTGCGCAGCCCCGGCGAGAGCTTCAAGCGCGGCGAGACGCTGCTGGAGATCGAGACCGACAAGACCATCGTCGAGATGCCGGCGCTGGCCGACGGCACGCTGGTCGAGATCGTGGCCGAGGCCGGCCGCGACGCCGATGTG
>CAXTVL010000002.1:27762-28062 GCA_964247515.1 uncultured Acetobacteraceae bacterium
CGGCCCGCGCGGCGGTGGGGGGGGGGGGGGGGGCCCGCTCCGCTCCGGCCCGCCCGCCCGCCGCCCCGCCGTCGGCGGCGGCGGCGGTCGAGGTCAAGGCCGCGCCCGAGCCCATGCCGTCGGCTGCGGTGACGACCGCGTCGGTGGGGACACAGGTGCGTGCCACGCCACTGGCCCGCCGCATCGCCCGCGAGCGGGGTGTGGCGTTGGGCGCCATCGCCGGCCGCGGCCGGCGCGGGCGGGTCGGGGCGGCCGCCGTGCGCGGCGTGTTCGCCATCCACCCGCGCCGGGCCGCCATCC
>CAXTVL010000003.1:0-26870 GCA_964247515.1 uncultured Acetobacteraceae bacterium
CCGCCCGCGCCGGCGTCGCCCGGCAAACCCACGCGGGCCAGGCCCGTGCCGCCGGCCAGCAGGCTCGCCGGCCATCCGCTCAGCACAGGCGCGGCGGCGGCCCGCACCAGGCCGCCATAGCCGCTCAGCCCGACCGAGGCCGGTTGCGTGGCGCGCACCACGCTCACGATGCGGGTCGCGCGCACGCACAGCACCGGCATCAACGGCGCTTGGCTTGCGATGAACCAGGTGACACCGGCACCGCACAGGTAGTCGCCCGGGCGGGTGTAGCTGGCGTCGAACAGGCCGGTGTACAACGGATGCCCATAGCCGCCGCCGTGCTGGCGCAGCGGCTCGAAATGCGCCTGCAGCTGCATCAGCAGGGTGGCGGCGCGGATCGGCTGCCCGGCATCGCGCGGCCGGTGCAGGTGGCACGGCGCCCCGAGCTCGCGGGCCGCGACGCCACGGCCGTAGTTGATCGCGTCGTCGATGCTGGCGCGTCCCATCACACCACCATCGCGATGCTGTTGCCGCGCTCGCCCAGCGCCGGGCCGGCCGGCACGCCCAGGAAGCCGCACAGCCGGCGCCGCCAGTCGTCGAACAGCGCCGCCCGGTCGCCGGTCTCGTTGCGGTTACGCGTCCACACCGCCGCCTGCTCGGTGTCGAGCCGCGCGCCGGAGGCGGGGATGTCCGCCTCCAGCGACGCCAACTGCGCCAGGTAGCCGCGCACCACGGCCTCCTCGGCGGCGGCGAGGTTCTGGATGCGGTATTCCAGCAGCCCGTAGGCCTGGAAGAACCGCCAGCCGTTGAACCCCGAGGCGCCGACGCCATAGGCGGGGTAGCCGCAATGCCGCCTGATGTCGGTCCGCTCGCTCGCCGAGAAAGCCATGCGCCAGCCTCCTGCTTCGTCCGATCAGCCGTCGCGTCAGCCCATGTGCTCGATCATCACCGCGCGCTTGAACGCGGCGTTGGTCGCGGTCGCGATGGTGGTGGGGTTGGTGGTGACGTCGGACGGCGTGCAGAAGCCGCCGATCCAGTACCAGCTCTGGGCGATGATCTGCTGCAACCGGTCGATCGGCTCGCGCGTCACCATGGCCACGTCGTCGATCACGTCGACGATGCTGTCGGCAGGCCGCACGTCCTCGGCCGCCATGCCGGCGAAATCACCCTCGATCAACGCCCCCTGGCCGCAGATGATCGGCCGCCGCACCACGGCGCCGGCGACGCTCGGGTGCGGCTGCACGTAGGCCTCCGTGGTCGGCACGAAGCGCAGCCCCAGGAAGTCGTTCACCATGCCGCGCTTGAACACCTGGTTGGCGCTGGTGGCTCCCAGGAACAACTGCCGGAAGTCGTTGTCGGCGAACAACTGCCTGGCGCTCACCGGGTCGAGGTAGCAGTTGAACGCGCCGTCGATCTCCGGCACCGCGTTCAGCCGCAGTTGCGCCACCGCGTTCAGCAGCGTGCCCATCGTGAGCGTGTCGCCAGCCACGATCTGAGACGTGTTGCTGCGCCCGTTGGGCCGCATCACGGCGGGTGCCGTGGCCGCGGCGACGGTGTTGCCGGCGGTGCCGTCGGCGACGCTGACCGAGCCCGAGAACGTCAGCACGCCACTCACGCCACCGGGCGCGGTGCTGACGTTGACCGCATCGGCCGTGACCCCCACCAGCGTGTAGACGTTGGCGCCCACCGTCACCGCGAGCGAGTTGGTGCCGCCCACCGGGACCTGCACGCCGTTGACGAAAACGTTGCTGAAGCCTCGAATGTCGTCGACCGCGATCGCCGGCACCGAGGCCGCGAGCGTGGAGCGTACCCGGGAGTTGCCGCCGAAATAGGCGGCGAACAGCGCGTTGCGCGCCAGTTCGTCGAGGCTGCGCGCCGCCTGCTCGCCGTTGATCGCGGCATTCAGCAGGAACTGGTCGGCGATGCCGACCCGGCTGGTGACGATGTTGAGGTCGGAGGTCGCGGCGTAGTGGTTGATGGTAATGGTGTACTGCTCGACGTTGAAGCCGGTCGGCGTCAGCCCGTTGTCAAGGTTGGTGTTGCTGGCCGGAGCCAGCGGCGTGGTCACGCTGGGGCGCAACCCGGCGCGGGTCTTGGTCAGCGTCTCGCCGATGCCGACGCTGAACTGCTCGCGGTCGGCGCAGGCGCGGTAGCCGAGACGCGATTGCAGCGCGAACTGGAACTCGCGTTCCAGGAAACCCTGCTGGATGATCGCCTGCAGGCCCGCGGGAAAGTTCTGGATGCCCATGCTTGTGTCCCTGACTTGTGTGTAAGGAGCGGCGTCTTGCTTCAGCGACGGCGCAGGAGTTCGGCCCGAGCGGCACGCCACTCGTCATGCGTCATGTCGCGCGCCCGTCGGCTGCCGGGTGACTGCGCCGGCGGCGCGCTGGCTCCGCTCGACGACGAGGCGGCCGGGCCGGCAAGCCCGAACAGCCACGGCTTCGCGCGCTTCATCGCGGTCATCAACCCGCTGGCGCCGACCACCTCGCCGGTCGCGTCCAGCGTCACCTCGGAGGCGTCGAGCAACCGCAGCCCGTCGAGATCGACCATGCCGGCCCGGATCGCCTCGGCACGCAGCCCGGCGCGCACCAGGGCCGCGCGATGCGCCTCCTGCATCTGCGCCATCTGCTGTTCGAGGGCCGCCACCCGGTCGTCGGCGGCAGGTTCGTCGGTCATGTTTTCTCCTCTCGCGTGATGCGTGCCAGCTCCGCCGGCACGTCCTCGATGTCGTAGACGTCGGCGATCGCCTTCACCGCGGTCTCCCGGCTGAGCAGGCTTGCCGCAGTCAGCGTCTGCAAAGTCGACGCATCGCGGCCACGGTCGTCGGCGCTTGGCGCGGTCCAGCGCGGCCAGCGCAGGGTGAGGCGGGCGGCGGTGTCGAGCGGCGCCACGGCCTCGCCCAGCACCCGCAGCGGAAAGCGATGCGAGGCCTGCACCACCATCGACGCGAGTTGCAGCAGGCCGGCGCCGTAGCTGACCCGCAGCCGGTCGGCCAACCACACGAGACCCTGGTTCATCAGCTCGAGCGCCCGCCCGCTCTGCGCCGCCGAGAGCCGGTCGGCGTTCGCCCGGTTGCCGTGCACGCCCTCCAGGGCCAACTCGCGCAGCGTGCGCACGTACTCGATCACCGCCTGCGCAGCGGTGCCGTTGATCTCCAGCAGCTTGGCGTCGCCGTTGGCGCCTACCACCAGCGCGTTGCCGCCGCCGCGCACCAGGGCGGCATCCGGCGCCGCCGGCTCGCGGATCAGCAGCAGCGGGTCGGACGAGTATTTCAACCCGCGCCCGGCCTGCGAGAGTTGGTAGTCGATCTCGATGTTGGTCTCGATCGCCGACTGAAAGGTGCACGCCCCGTCCGGTCCATCGCCGCCGCCAGGCAGGTTGCGGATCCAGACGATCGGCACGAAGCCGAGCCCGTGGCGCACGCTGCGCACGAGGTCGGGCACGGGCTCCGCCGCGGGCCCGCCCACGCGCTGCGGGGCGAACCACGTCTCGCTGTCGCAGTCCCAGCGCCGCTCGAACCAGTACAGCCCCTGCGGCTCGCACCCGTCATAGCCGCGGCTCGCCAGCACCCGACCGGCCACCTTGTAGCGCTCGCTCACCCGCAGCAGCCGGTCCGGCTCCTGCGGGTCCCATTCCGGCGTGAGGAACCGGCTTTCCAACACGCGGAAGAACACCCGGCCGCGCAACACTCGCAGCCACACCGCGACGCTGCCGACGCTGCCGGAGCGCGCCGCCTCGAGCATCGCCGCGTTCAACGCCGACTCGCGCGCGAGGTCGCCCAGCACGTTGCGGACGACGTGATCTGCGCACTCTATGGTTGGGAAATGCCCATCGCCGAACAGCAGGCTCAGTGAATCGTCGACCACGATGCGGGCCAGCGGGTAGCGCACGCTGGGCCGGCGCTGGCGCAGCGGAATGTATTCGCCACCGGGGCCGCGCTCCTCATGGAACTCGTGCGGCAGCACGTCGTAGAGCCGGCCGTCGAGCACCCGGCGGAAGATGTCGAGCCGACGCACGCGGTCGTCGTAATCGGCATCGCTGCCGATCAGGTTGCAGATCGTCTCGAACATGCGTGGGTCCTGACAGCCGAATGTCGTGAAGCCCGGCTCAGCGGCCGAGCAGGTTCACCTGCAACCGCCGCGCGCCGCCCTGGGCCGCGGTCAGCATGGCGAAGGCACGCGCCAGCGCGTCCACCTGGTCGTCCTTGCGCCCGTGCGGGAAGTCGCGCAGCTCGTCGAGCAACGCCGCGTTCCAAGGCGCCCGCACCATGGCAAGGCGCCCGGCCTCGAGCTGCGCGCTGACCGGCCCGGCACGGACCAGCTTGCTGCCGGTCTCGGGCCCGGCAATGACCCGCCAACCCGCGAGCCGCGCCACCAGGTAGGCGACCTGCTGCTTGCCGGCTTGCCCAGGGTCCTGTGGCAACCCGATCGCCACCTCCGGCCCATCGGCCGCCGCGGCTGCCATGATCGCCTGCTCGACCGCGAACGGGCCGCCGCGCAGCCGCATCACGTCGAGCACGCAGAACCGCCCGTCCTCGCCGCGCGCCAGCTTGAGGCCCACTGTCCAGTCCGGATCGCTGCCCGCCCCGGCTTCGGTTGCGGCAAGATCCCAGGCGCGGACGACCAGATTGGCAGGTGGCGGCCGCTCCAGCGTGACCATCGCGGCCGGGCGGAACAGCGTGCCCTGCGAGGGGCGTGGCTGCTGCTGGAACTGCGCCTGCCATACCCGCTCGCCGACCGCGAGACGCTTGCGCGCCAGCGCGTCGGAATTCTCCCACTCCGGCCACAGGGCCGCGCCCTCGGCGCGGCCGAGCGGGTCGCCCGCCTCCGCCAACGCGGGCAGGCGCAGCACCTCCCAAGGCTCGGCGCCGGCCAGCAGCCGGCCGCCCAGATCGTCCTCGTGCCAACGGGTCATCACCAGCACGATCCGCCCCCGCGGTTTCAGCCGCGGCAGCAGGTCGCCCTGATACCAGTTCCACAAGCTATCCCGCAGCGTCTGGCTTTCGGCCTCGGCGTGACTCTTGATCGGGTCATCGATCAACACGAGGTCGGCGCGTCGCCCGACGATCGGGCCGCGCACGCCGGCCGCGAAATACTGCCCGCCTGTGGCGGTCCGCCAGCGCCCCGCCGCCCGGTCGTCACGCGCCAGCGCGAGTCCGTGCCGGGCGCCGTGTTCGGCCACCATCGCCCGAGCGGCGCGGCCAAAATGATGTGCCAGCGCCTCGGTGTGGCAGGCGGCGATGATGCTGTGCTGCGGATGGCGTTGCAGCCACCACGACGGCAGCACGACGCTGCAATAGGTCGACTTGGCGCTGCCGGGCGGCATCAGCACGACCAATCGCTCGATGCGGCCCGACGCCACGAGATCCAGCCGGCCGAGCAACATCGCGTGGTGTGCCGCCGGCGCGAACGGCGCCAGCACCCGGCTTGCCCAATCGTTCAGGGTTGGCGGGGGTTCCGATGACGGGGCTGCGATGGGCAACCTGTCTGTTGCCACCTCGCCTCCGCTGCGTCCGACCGGCCTCGCCGCGCAAGCCGCCGATCATGGCGAAAGCTATACAGGAAAATGGTCCATTTGGTCAAGGAAAATCCTCTTAGGCAATCGCCCGGCCTGGAATGCCTTCCGGATCGCGTTGGAATACAGTTTTGCTCATGTTATGAAATTCCCCGCCTATGCCGAACGTCAGTGGCAGGACGCCGTCGGGCGAGGCGTGTCCAAGCAATCGGCGAGAACAGCAACAACAAACGTTTCTGGCTGATACGGTTAGGCTATTCTGGCTCTCTGGCACCGCGCGGCGCGGTGCGTGTGTCACGTGATGAGACACGACTGCCTTGCCACAATCAGACAGGGGTTGATATCACGGCCGTATCTTGGTTGTATGTCATTCACGATGCCCGGCGTCGATTCGTCGATGCGGCCCGCTCATCACCGGATCAACCACTTGCAAGGACGGACATGATCGCACGGACGACACTGGCGCTGATGCTGGCGGGGCCTGCGGTTCTGGGCGGCTTGGTCGTGCCCGCATATCCCGCTGCCGCCCAGATGCGAAAACCGTCCGTATTGCCCCCTGGCGGCGACGCGCGTGAGCGCTCGGCCTCCTCGCGCCGCAGCCGCACGCGGTTTGGCGCGGTGCAGACGGGTATCGCGAGCTGGTATGGCGGGAGCGAGTGGCAGGGCCATCGCATGAGCAACGGCGAGCGCTACGAGCAGGACCGTCTCACCGCGGCACACGCGACGCTGCCGATGGGCAGCAAGGTGCTGGTCAGCTTGGTCGACAGCACGCGTTCCGTCGTTGTCACCGTCACCGACCGTCCCGGCACCCGGACCCGCATCATCGACCTCAGCCGTGGCGCCGCCGCCGCCCTCGGCATCATGGATCGCGGTCTGGCGAAAGTCACCCTGACGCCGCTATAGCGCCGGCCGCCCACGGGGCGAGAGCGGCGTCGGTCGCCTGGGCGCTCCAATGCGCCTCCACCCAGGCGCGGGACGTGCGGCCGGTTCGCTCCAGGCTTGCGATGTCGTTCCAAGCGGCGACGACAGCATCTGCGTAAGCCGCGGCGTCGCAATCGGCTAACAGCACGGGAGCCGGTCCCAGCCCCTCCGCAGCGCACGGCGTGCATAGGCAGGGCACCCCATGCGCCATGGCGGTCAACACCTTGCCCTTGACGCCCGCGCCGAAACGCAGCGGCGCCAGAGCCAGCCGGGCCCGGCGCATGATCGGCGCCAGATCGCCCGCATCGGGTTCGACCACCACGCTCCCCGACCCGGCCTCGCGCACCCATCGCGGCATGTCGCGCCCGACGATGCGCAGCCGGATCGTGGGCACCCTTGCCCACACCGCCGGCATCACCGCTCCCAGCAGCCAAGCGACCGCGTCGCGATTGGGCGCGTGGCCGAAACTGCCCAGGAACAGCACCTCGCTCCCGACCGGCGCCACCGGATCGCCCAACGGCACATGCCATGGCACCAACCTCGCGACCACCCCCATGGTGGCCAGCGACGCGGCCTCGAACTCGGAATGCGTGATCACCTCGGCGGAGCGCGCCGCCGCGCGTTCGGCGGCTTCCAGCCCGTGCGGCACCCTGTGCCCGGTCACGTCCCGACGCCGGCGCGCGCGCAACCCATGCAGGTCGCCCACGCCGTATACCACCCGCACACCCGGATTGGCCGCCCGCACCGCGGGCAGCCACGCCATGCTCGACAGCCGATGCAAATAGGCGAGCCGCACCCGGCCGGCATTGGCCTCGAGCGTCGCCGCTGCCGTGGCATGGTCTGTCACCACCACCGCATAACCCAGCCGCTCGAAGGCCGCGACGTGCGACACGGCCGCGTCCGACCCGGCATCGCGTCCTGCCGCCGGCAGCGCCCGGTCCACGAACAACGCCAATGGCCGGGTTCGGTCGGGCTGCCATCCATGATGGCGCAGCGCCGCGACGTGCACCGGCGCGAAACCCTCCACCCGGATCTCCGCACCGCTGCGCACCGGCGGGTCGAACCATAGCTCGAACGCCTGCCCATCCACCGCAGCGAGGTCGGGCCGGTCCTCGTCGGCGACGGCGCTGCCGACCGCCACACCATCCACCGAGACGTCGAGGCGGGCCTGCGGCGCCGCCCAGCCTGCCACGCCGAGCCGGTCGGCGCGCTCGAGGTTGCCTATGCGAGCAGCTCGGCCAAATTGAGCTTGGCCCAGTAGAGCAACAGGATGGTCTTGGCGTCTGCGATCTCGCCGCGCTCGACCATCGCCAGCGCCTCGTCGAGCGTCGGCTCGATCACCGCGATGTCTTCGCCTTCGTCCTCCAGGCCACCGCCGGCGCCGGTCCGGTCGGAAGCCTGGTATTTCGCCACGAAGTAGACCACCCGCTCGGTGATGCTGCCCGGGCTGCTGTAGGCTTCGAGGATACGGCGCGGCTCGGTCACGCGCACGCCGACCTCCTCCTCCGCCTCGGCCTTGATCGCCGCCTCCTCCGACCGCCCCGCTTGCGCGTGGTCCTCGATCAAGCCGGCCGGGACCTCGACCATCCAACCCTTGCGCAAGCCCGAAGACGGGCGCGAGAGCGGGTTGGCATGCGCTGGATAACGGAACTGCTGCACCAGCAGCACCGTCTGCCGCTCTGGATCGAACAGCAGGATGGCGGCGCCGTTGCCGCGGTCATAGGTTTCACGCTGCAGCCGGACCCATTGGCCGTCCTGCCGCCGATAGTCGAATTCGGTTCGGCGTAGAACCGAAAACCCAGTATCGACGATTTGCTGAACCCCGATTAGGCGTAGCTCGTCGCGCTGGTCGCCGGGGGTATTCACGCGGTCCATCGCCTCTCCTGGCCAGGTCGGTTGAGACTGCGCACGATAATGTCGATCCCATCGCGATGCCAGCGTTGTATTGCCCGGTGGTCGGCGCCGAGCAGGGTGCCGAGACGCCGCCAAGTGAACATGTGCCGCTCGGTCGTGGGATTCACCAGCGCCCGGGCACCAACGATCCGGCGCAGCACGTAGCGGTCGTCGGGGATGCACCCAAGCCATCCCCACGCCTCGTCCATGGCGGCGATCCGTGACGGCGACGGCGGCGACGGGCGCAGCCGCTTGCCGGGTTCCTCCGCCGTCTCGACGCAGGCCGCCCGCACCACCTCCAGTGCCGAAATCCGCAACCGCGGCGAAGGGCCGCTGTTCGGCAACGAGAGCAGGATCGCCCCCGCGTCCTCAAGCCGCGCCACCACCCAGGCGGCGTCGACCGCGTCGCTCATCCCCGCACCCGCGTCTCGCTGACGCTGCCCCAGCCCGGCCACTTCGTCCCGGCCAGCCACGTTCCTGCCACCAGCGGGTCCCACGCCACTGGATCGCCGGCAGGTAGCGGCGGGCGGTCCGGATCGTCCCACTGTGCGCACGGCATGTCGAGGGCGGCTTGATCGAGCATCGGAGCAGCGGCCATGTCATTCTCCTGAGACCACGAGTTAGTTAGTATAACTAACTTCGTCTGTCCAGTGGAATAACATTGTCAGGTTAGCGTCGCTCACCTACACTGGCCGCCATGGAACCGATCGTAGCCGGAACCCGTATCCGAGACGCCCGTCGGGCACGTGGGCTGACCCAGGCCGACCTCGCTGCCGCCGTGGGCGTCAGCCGCAGTGCCGTGGCGCAATGGGAGACCGACCGGGCCGGCCAGATCACCGGCAACCTGTCGCGCATCGCCGCCGTGCTCGGCGTGCCGATGGCGCAACTGATCGCCTCAGAGGCGACCGTGGGCGTCGTCACCGCCGATGCGGCGGAGTTGGCGCTGGTGCGCCTCTACCGCGACTGCACGCCCGCCGACCGGCAACTGCTGTTGCGCACCGCGCGCCGGCTGACGCGCAGCCCGTCGCCGCCCGAGCCTCAGTCGGCGTAGTCCTCGCCGCGTGCGTCGAGCAGCAGGCACGCTTCCGCGAAGTGCCGCACGGCGGCGTCGCCGTACTCGTCCCAGGCCCGCGCCGTCGCCTCCGCCACTGCGTCGGGCAGCACCGAGAGCGGCCGCCCGCTCGCATACGCCAGCATCAGCGTCTTGCAGGCGCGCTCGAAGTAATACAGGTCGTCGAACGCCTCGGCCACGGTGGGCGCCACGATCAGCACGCCATGGTTGCCCATCAATAGCCGCCGCCGGTGGCCCAGGGCGCGCGCCAGCCGCTCGCCCTCCGCCTCGTTGTCGGCCACCCCGCCATAGGCGAGGTCGACGGAGACGCGGTTGAAGTAGCGCGCCGAGGTCTGGTCGACCGGCAGCACGGTCGGGTCCGCCAACGCCGCCAGCGCCGTGCTGTAGGCCGGATGCACGTGCAGGATGCACCGCGCCTGCGGCAGCAGCGCGTGGATGCGGCCATGGATGCACCAGGCTGTCCGGTCCGGCGCGTCGGGCCGGTCCAGCACGCCGGGATCGGCCGCGTCGAGGTGCAGCAGGTCGGAGGCACGGATGCGGGAGAAATGCATCCATTTCGGGTTCATCAGGAACCGTCCGCCGGACTCGTCGGTGGCCACGCTGAAATGGTTGGCGATCGCCTCGTGCCAGTCGTTCAGCACCGCCAGGCGGAACGCCGCCGCCAGCTCGACCCGCAGCGTCCGCTCGGCGGACTGCGCGGTAGAAAACAGGTTTGTGACCGACATCGCGCCGCTCCTGCAGATGACCGACGCCAAGCTACCGCGTCGCGCGCCGGCGCAAAAGCCGCTACGTTGTCGCGACACGCAGGGAGCTCCGCATGTCTGCCGTCCAGGACGTACCGGCCGCCTCGCCGCCTCCGGAGATCGCACGCCTGCTGGCGCAGCACCGCCCCGGCCATGGCCTGCACCGCGCGTTCTATCACGACCCCGCGGTGTTCGCGCACGACATCACGCGCATCTTCCAACGGCACTGGCTGTGCGCCGGCCATGTCAGCCAGGCCGCCAATCCCGGTGACTGGTTCCTGGTGCGGGTCGATGCCGAGCAGGTGATCGTGGCGCGCGACGCGAGCGGCGCGCTGCACGCCTCGCTCAACGTCTGCCGCCACCGCGGCGCCGAGATCTGCCACGCGCCCTCCGGCCACGACCGTTACCTCGTCTGCCCATACCACGCGTGGACCTACAACCTCGATGGCACGCTCGCCGCCGCGCGCCACATGCCCGCCGAGTTCGACCGCGCCGCCCACGGCCTACGCCGCGTGGCGCTGAAGGTCGCGGCCGGGCTGGTGTTCATCAGCCTGGCCGAACGCCCGCCCCGATTCGAGCACGTGGCGAACGCCTTGCAGGCAAGCGTCGGCCGCTATGGCTGGGCCGACGCGCGGGTCGCCCACCGCGCCACCTACACCGTCGCCGCCAACTGGAAGCTCGCCGTCGAGAACTACGTCGAATGCTACCATTGCAGTCCGAGCCTTGCTGTATACAGCTAGCTGCACGCGCTGGTGCAGCCGGCGCGGCGCATCGCTGGGCTGAACGCCGCGATGGCGTCGCGCACCGCGGCGTTGGGCGTGGACATCGCCACCTTAGCCGCCTGGCACCATGACCACGATGCCGAGCCGGTCGATTGCTTCCGGTACGCGCTCTACGACGGGGTCGACACCGGCAGCGAGGACGGCCGCGCCGTCGCCCCGCTGATGGGTGCCTTCGCCGCTTATGACGGCGGCGCCACCAGCGTCCATGTCGGGCCCGCGAGTTTCCTGCTCGCCTACCCGGACCACGGCATCGTCTACCGCTTCTGGCCGCACGGTGTCGGCCAGTGCGGCATGGAGCTGATCTGGCTGGTGCGGGGCGGCAGCGAGCCCGGCCGCGATTACGACTTCGACCGGCTGACCTGGCTGTGGCGGGTGACGACCGAGGCCGACAAGCGCATCATCGAGCACGCAGCGAACGGCGTCGCCAGCGCCTTCTACGTGCCCGGGCCACTGGCGCCGATGGAGGCCAACGAGGCACGCTACCTGGCGTGGTATCTGAACGAACTCGCCGCTCCCGCCTGAGCAACTGTCAATATGTCGCCACGTTGCTCCCTGAGAATCCGGGGATGATGCTGTGACAGCCGAGCACGTCGAGTCTGAGGCGATCATCCCGCTGGCAGAGGAGACGCTGTCGGTCGCGAAACGCCGGATAGAGCGGCGACGGCTGCAAGTCCAGCTCAGGACCGAGACCGAGACCCAGACTGCCCGGGCGGACCTTCGCCGGGAGGAGATCGTGGTCGAGCGCGTGCCGGTCAACCGGGTCGTGACTGTGGCGCCGGAGGTCCGGGAGGAGGATGGCGTCACCATCATCCCGGTCTTCGAGGAAATAATAGTCACAACCAAGCAACTTCTTCTGCGCGAGGAACTTCATATCCGGCGAGTGGTGACGGTCCGGGAGGCGTCCGAGCCGGTCGAGGTGCGCCGCCAATACGCCACCACCGAGTTCCAGGACCACGCACAATCTCCCCCAGATGTTGAAATAGTGAAAGATGCCAAAAATGGCCAATAGAACCATAACCGCCATGTTCTCGACGCGTGCCGAGGCAGATCGGGCAGCGGATGCGTTGCGATCCGATCTCAACTTGTCTGCCTCCACAGTGAACGTGGTGGCCGGCGAGAATACGGGCGCTGCGACCGGCACGACGCAGACCCAGTCCTACGAGGACCGCGGCTTCTGGTCGTCATTGAAGAACCTTTTCGTCCCCGACGAGGACCGTTACGCCTACGCCGAGGGCCTGAGCCGGGGCAATTTCCTCGTCACCGCCTCGCTCGACGACGCGATGGCGTCGCGCGCCATGGACATCCTGGAACACCACGGCGCCGTCGACCTCGACGCGCAGGAGCATAGCTGGCGGCAGAGCGGCTGGCAGGGCTACACCGGAGTGGCCGCGGGTGGCGTCGCCGGCACCATGGCGACCAGTACCGCCGCCAAGCCGACCATGACCACCGCCACCAGCGACACGGCGATGGCGGGCCGTGCCACCGGCGCGACCGGCGCCACTGGCGACCAAAGCATCCAGCTCGCCGAGGAGCAATTGCGCGTCGGCAAGCGCGACGTGAGCCACGGCCGGGTCCGCATCCGCAGCTACGTCGTCGAGACGCCGGTCAGCGAGCAGGTCACGTTGCGCGATGAGCACGTCTCGGTCGATCGCCGCGCCGTCGACCGCCCTGTCACCGGGACCGACGCCGACATTTTCCGCGAACGGACCATCGAGGCGACCGAGACCGACGAGGAGGCCGTCATCGCCAAGGACGTGCGCATCCGCGAGGAGGTCGTGTTGCGCAAGGACGTGGAGCAGCGCACCGAGACCGTGACCGACAAGGTCCGCCGCACCGAAATCGAAGTCGAGGGCGACCACTCCGCCGCGCGGACAGCCACAACGACCGACACCACGGCGGTCCCCGGCACCGAGCCCGTGCGCAAGCCGATCTAGCACCACGACAAGCCCCGCCACGTTCGCGTGGCGGGGCACTCGCTCTGGATTGGTTGTCGTTAGATATCCGTTTCGATCTTGCTATTTATCCCGGTAACGTGCTTGTGTGCGGCCCTCACTGGAGGCGACCGTGGCGAACGTTACTTGGAAGGGCAGCAGCGGCACCTGGGCCAACCCGTTCGATTGGTCGACGCTGGCGGCGCCAGGTGCCGCCGACATTGCGACCTTCGCGTCGTCGGCGGTCAGCACCGCCACGATCTCGCAACCGGTCTCGGTCTCCGCGATCAACCTCGCCGCGGGCACCAACACGACCTTGGTGGTCGGTGCCGCGACGTCGCTCTCTGGCACGCTGCGTCTAGACGGCGGCACGTTGGACCTGGCACCCGGCGGAGTGATCCAGGGCGGCACGCTCGCGGTCGGCGCCGGCAGCTTGGTGGGAGCCGGCGGGACGCTCGACAGTGTCGTGGTGACGGGGCCGCTGGGCGGTGGTGCCCCCATCAATTCGGCCACCGCCACCCTCACGGCCGCCGCCAACTCCGGCGTGCTCGCCGTCACCAACACGTTGCACTTGGCTGCCGGTACCTACGATACCTTGACGTTGACCAACGTCATCACCGCGACGCCGTTCAACCTCGTCGCCGACACCGGCACCGTCACCCTCGGCTCCGCCGCTGCCCTGGACTTCACCCTCGACGACCCGCGCCACGTTCCGGGCAATGTGCCGACCATGGCCAAGGTCGGCATCAGCGGTGCCGGGACGGTGGTCAACAATGGCACCATCCAGTCCGACATCAGCATCGAAGGCCCGCCGCTCACCCTGAGCGTCGCCCGCTTCGTCAACAACGGCACCATCGCCCTCAGCCCGAGCAGCGTCCCTGGCGAAAGCGTCAACTACACGCATACGGTGGGCAAACAGACCCAAAGTGGCACCCTGACCTGGACGGCTGGACTGCAAGCGAACTTCCTGGCTTCCGGGTCGAGCTTCGTCAACACCGGCCTGCTCGAAGGTGACGCCGCCGTGGTCGACATCGAGTCGGCCAACTTCGTCAACACCGGCACGATCGTGCTCAGTGACGACACCACCCAGGCGCCGAATCTCGGCCCGCAATACTACATCAAGACGATACCGCTGCCGTCCAGCCTGAAGATCGGATCGGCCAGCTTCTCCAACACCGGCACGCTCGCCGCCTCGTCCATAGAGATCGACGGCAACGTGACGCTTGGTCAGCTCGGCACCCTGGTCGGGCACGTCGTGCTGGCCGGCACGCTGGACCTGCAAGGTGGCACGCTCGACCTCGGCGCCGTCTCCGGCACCACCTATACATTCGCGGGCGGCATCCGCAACGGCACCTTGGCCACCCGCGGCATCCCGCTCGACGACGCCAACGCGACCCTGAGCAACGTCACGCTGATCGGCGCCACCGTGAGCAACGTCACCAGCGGTGCCGTCACGCTCGACGCGAACACCACCAACCTCGCCTACACCACCGCCGCGACCGTGGCCGGTGTCACGGTCAGCGCAGGTGCCGTCGGCGTCGTGGACCGTCTCGTCGCCAGCGCCTCCGGCACGCTGACATTCGCCCGGAACACCACGATCAGCGACATCGTGGCGGGGTCGACCTTGGAGATCGACGGGCCAGGTGTGTTCGCCGAGAACGGTCGCATCACAATCGACGGCGCGGCGCTCGTCATCACCACCACGCTGGACGGCAACGGCACCATCTCGCTGGCCGACGGCGCCGCCCTGTCGATCGCCAACGTGGCCTCGACCGATGCCACCACCATCGCGTTCGGCCCCGGCCACAACCTGCTGACCGTGCAGGGCAACGCGTCGAGCCTGACGGCGCTTGGCCTCACGCTGACCGGCTTGCAGCAAGGCGACGTGCTGGACTTCACCAACCTGTCGGCGAACGCGGCGCCCGGTGGCCCGTTCGCCATTGCCGGCGCCACCGCCAACAACGGCACGCTCGACATCTCGGCCGCCTCCGGCCAACAGGCCAGCCTGGCCATCGCCAACGCCGCCGGCCTCAGCTTCATCACCAGCAGCGACCAGAACAGCGGCACGCTCGTCACCGTCGCCTGCTTCCGCGCCGGCACCGCCATCGCCACGGCGGACGGCGAGGCTTCGGTCGAGACCCTGCGCATCGGCGACCTGGTGCGCACCGCCGGCGGCCGGCTGCGCCCGATCCGCTGGCTCGGGCGGCGCGCCTACCCGGCGACACTGGTCGCGGCCCAGCCGCAGCTCCGTCCGGTCCGCGTCGCCACCGGAGCACTGGGCGACGGGCTGCCCCGGCGCGACCTCTATCTCTCTCCGTTGCACGCGTTGCTGCTCGATGGCGTGCTGGTTCCCGCGGCATCCCTGGTGAACGACGTCACCATCACCCGAGGCCCGACCGCTGCCGTCTCCTATGTCCATATTGAGCTGGACGGCGCCGACATCGTGCTGGCTGAGGGCGCCGCCGCGGAGACCTTCGTCGATTGCGACAGCCGCGCGATGTTCCACAACGCCGCCGAGTACGACCAGCTCTACCCGGCGGCGACACCGGCAAGGTGGCGGTTCGCCGCACCGCGCGTCGAGCAAGGCTGGCGCTTGCAGGCCATCCATGCCCGGCTCGCTGGATTGGCGCCGGCCTCACGCGGGGCCCTGCGCGGGCACATCGACCAGCAGTGCCATGGCCGGATCGAAGGCTGGGCGATGGATGCCGACGACCCGGCGGCCCCGGTCGAGTTCGAGTTGGTGGCCCATGGCCGGCAGCTCGGCTGCCTGATCGCCAACCGCTACCGCATCGACCTTGACCATGCCGGGATCGGCCGCGCCACCCACGCCTTCGTGGCCGAACTGCCCGAAGTCGAGCCCTCGGTGCTGGCCGCCGTGACGCTGCACCGCCTGAGCGATGGGGCGACCCTGGCGCGCTGAGCCGAAACCCGGATACGCTGGCGCCCAAACACGGGGCGTCGATGAACCGCGAGACCTTCATAACCTGCGCCCTGACCGGCGCCGGCGACAGCACGGCACGGTCGGACAAAGTGCCGGTGACACCGGCGCAAATCGCCGCCGCCGCGATCGAGGCGGCGCAGGCCGGCGCCGCGGTGGCGCACATCCACGTCCGCGACCCCGCCACTGGCCGCGGCAGCCGCGACCCGGCCCTGTACCGCGAGGTGGTGGCCCGCATCCGTGACAGCGGCACCGACGTGGTGCTCAACCTGACCGCCGGCATGGGCGGCGATTTGGTGTTCGGCCCGGTCGAGCAGCCGCTGCCGCCCAACGCTTCCGGCACCGACATGGCCGGCGCCACCGCGCGCCTCGCCCATGTGACCGAGCTGCTGCCGGAGATCGCGACGCTTGACTGCGGCAGCATGAACTTCGCCGCCGGCGGCGACTACGTCATGGTCAACACGCCCTCAACCCTGCGCGCGATGGCGGCGCGGATGCGGCGCCTCGGCGTGCGGCCGGAGCTGGAAGTGTTCGACTTCGGCCACCTGGTCATGGTCCGCGAGCTGATCCGCGACGGCCTGCTCGACGATCCGGTGCTGATCCAGCTCTGCACCGGCATCCCGTACGGCGTGCCCGACGACCCGCTCAGCTTCATGGCGATGGTCCACGCGCTGCCGCCCGGCGCGGTGTTCAGCGGCTTTTCCATCGGCCGGATGCAGCTGCCGTTCGTCGCCATGGCGGCGCTGGCCGGCGGCAACGTCCGCGTCGGGCTGGAGGACAATTTGTACCTCTCGCGCGGCGTGCTGGCGACCAACGGCGCCCTGGTTGAGCGTGCCGCCACCATCCTGACCACCATGGGCGCGCAAGTGATCGGCCCCGCCCAGGTGCGCCAGAAGCTGCGCCTGGTGAAGCGCTGATGGCGACGCTGGGCCTGCTCGGCGGCGGTGTCATCGGCGCCGCCTGGGCCGCCCGCGCGGTGCTGCACGGCATGGACGCGGTGATCTGCGACACCGACCCGGACGCGCGGCGCAAGACCGCCCAGGTGATGGACAACGCGCGGCGCGCCTGGAGCCGGCTCACCCTGGCGCCGCTGCCATCCCCCGGCACCTGGCGCATCGTCTCCAATATCGAGGAAGCCGCCGAAGGCGCGGACTTCATCCAGGAGAGCCTGCCCGAGCGCGAGGAGCTCAAGATCGCCCTGCTCGCCCGCGCCGAGACCACCGCCCGCCCCGACGTGGTGATCGCCAGCTCGACCAGCGGCCTGCTGCCGTCCCGCTTGCAGGCACGGATGCGCCACCCGGAGCGCTTCGTCGTCGGCCACCCGTTCAACCCGGTCTACCTGATGCCGCTGGTCGAAATCTGCGGCGGCGAGCGCACCAGCGACGCCACGCGGCTGTCCGCCGCAGCGTTCTACACCGGCCTCGGGATGCGTCCGCTGCGCGTCCGCCGCGAGGTCGACGGCTTCATCGCCGACCGGCTGATGGAGGCGCTTTGGCGCGAGGCGCTCTGGCTGCTCCACGACGACATCGCCACCGCCGAGGAGATCGACGACGCGATGCGCTTCGGCCCCGGCCTGCGCTGGGCCTTCATGGGCACCTTCCTCACCTACCGCATCGCCGGCGGCGAGCCAGGGATGCGGCACTTCATGGCGCAATTCGGTCCCAGCCTGAAATGGCCGTGGACCAAACTGATGGACGTGCCCGACCTCGACGAAGCGCTGCTGGAGAAGATCGTGGCGCAGTCGGACGCGCAGGCCGGCCATCGCGGCATCCGCGACTGGGAACGGCTGCGCGACGACTGCCTGGTCGGCATCATGCAGTCGCTCAAGGCGCAGGACTTCGCCGCCGGCGCGGTGCTGGCGGCGCACGAGAAGACCCTGGCCGAGGCGCAGCCGCCGGCGCGGGACGACGCCAGTTGGCGCGGCCGGGTCGAGCCGGGCTGGATCGACTACAACGGACACATGACCGAGAGCCGCTACCTCCAGGTGTTCAGCCACGCCACCGACGGTCTGCTCGCCCGCATCGGCGCCGACGCCGCCTACGTCGCCGCCGGCCACAGCTACTTCACCGCCGAGACCCACCTCGTCCACCGCGCCGAACTGCACGAGGGCCAGGCCTTGCACACCACGACCCAGATCCTCGCCACGGACGACAAGCGCATCCGGCTGTTCCACAGCCTCGTCCGCGACACTGACGGCGCCCTGGCCGCCACCGCCGAGCAGATGCTGCTGCACGTCGACCTCGCGACCAAGCGCGTCGGCCCGGCGCTGCCCGAGGTGCTCGACCGCCTGCGCCCGCTCGCCGCCGCCGACGCCGCCAAACCCCATCCCGCCGCGGCCGGACGCGCGATCCGATGAACTTCGGCCTCAGCCACGAACAGGAGCTGATCGTCGGCACGGTGCGCGGCTTCGTCGAACGCGAGCTGTACCCGCTGGAAGCCGAGGTCGAGCGCACTGGCGAGTTGCCGCGCGAGATCGGCCGCGACATCCAGCGCAAGGTGCTCGAACTCGGCTTCTACGCTCCCAACATCCCCTCCGAGTTCGGCGGCGGCGGCCTGGGCGCGCTCGACTTCGCCCTGCTGGAACGCGAACTCGGCCGCACCAGCATGGCGCTCAACCATTGGTGGGGCCGCCCCTCCAACATCCTGTGCGCCTGCGACGCCGAGCAGCGCGAACGCTATTTGCTGCCCTCGGTGCGCGGCGAGAAGGTCGACGCGCTGGCGATGACCGAGCCGGGCGCCGGCTCCGACGTGCGCGGCATGAGCTGCGCCGCCCGCCGCGACGGCGCCGACTGGGTCGTCAACGGCACCAAGCATTTCATCAGCCACGCCGACGTTGCCGACTACGTGATCTGCTTCATCGCCACCGGCGAGGCCGAGCGCGGCCGCAAGCGGATCACCTGCTTCCTGGTCGACCGCGACACGCCCGGCTTCGAGATCAGGGCCGGCTACGACAGCGTCAGCCACCGCGGCTACCACAACTGCATCCTGTCGTTCGACGATTGCCGCCTGCCCGCCGGGCAGATCCTGGGCGAGGAAGGCGGCGGCTTTGAAGTCGCGAACTCCTGGCTGTTCGCGACCCGGCTTACGGTGGCGGCGATGTGCGTGGGCCGTGCCCGCCGCGCCTTCGACATGGCGCTCGACTACGCCGCGCAGCGCCGCCAGTTTGGCCAGCAGATCGGCAAGTTCCAAGGTGTCGCCTTCCAGCTCGCCGACAGCGTGACCGAGATCGACGCCGCCGAACATCTAACCCTGGCCGCCGCCTGGCGGCTCGACCAGGGCCTGCCGTGCAACCGCGAGATCGCCCAGGCCAAGCTCTACGCGAGCGAGATGCTGGCCCGCGTGACCGACCGCGCGCTCCAGGTGCATGGCGGCATGGGCCTGATGCGCGACCTGCCGCTGGAACGGTTCTGGCGCGACGCGCGGGTCGAGCGCATCTGGGAGGGCACCAGCGAGATCCAGCGCCACATCATCGCGCGCGAACTGCTGCGCCCGCTCGGAGCCTGATGCGCCGCCTGCTGCATCCGGCCAGCATCGCCGTCATCGGCGGCAAGCCGGCGGCCGAGGTGGTGCGGCAGAACGAGCGTCTCGGCTTCCCCGGCGACATCTGGCCGGTCCACCCGACCCAGCCCAGCGTTGCCGGCCGCCCGGCGTTCCGCAGCGTGGCCGAGCTGCCCGGCGTGCCCGACGCGGTGTTCCTCGCCACCAATCGCCATCTCAGCATCGAGCTGGTGGCGCAACTGGCCGCGCGCGGCGCCGGCGGTGTGGTCTGCTACGCCGCCGGCTTCGCCGAGACCGATGCCGATGGGGCCGCCTTGCAACGGCGGCTTTGCGCAGCCGCCGGCGCCATGCCGCTGCTCGGCCCCAACTGCTACGGCCTGCTCAACTACCTCGACGGCGCGGCGCTATGGCCCGATCAGCACGGCGGCGTTCGCGTCGCACACGGGGTCGCCATCGTCACCCAGTCCGGCAATATCGCCTGCAACCTCACCATGCAGCGCCGCGCCTTACCGATCGCCATGGTGACAACACTCGGCAACCAGGCACAGATCGGCGTCTCGGCGATGGTCGCAGCCCTCGCGCAAGACGAGCGCATCACCGCCATCGGCCTGCACATCGAGGCGATCGACGATCCCCGCGCCTTCGCCGCCGCCGTCACGTCGGCGCGCGCCGCCGGCATCCCGGTCGTGGCGATCAAGACCGGCGCCTCGGCCGCCAGTGCGGCACTCACGGTCAGCCACACCGCCAGCATGACAGGCGCCGACGCGGTGGCCGATGCCTACCTCAAACGCATCGGCGTCGCCCGTGTCCGCACCATCCCGGAGCTGCTGGAGACGCTGCAGCTCCTGCACGTCCACGGTCCTCTGCCCAGCAACGGCGTGGTCTCGATGAGCTGCTCCGGCGGCGAGGCGGCGCTGATCGCCGATCTCGGCGTGCGCCGCCGGGTCGCGTTCCCACCGTTCACGCCGGCGCAGCACGACTGTGTGGCCGCCACGGTGCCGCCGCTGGTCCGCGTCTCCAACCCCTTCGACTACCACACGTTCCACTGGGCCAATCGCCCCGCCATGGCCGCGACCTTCGCTGCCGCGATGCGCGGCGACCAGGCGCTGACCGCGCTGATCCTTGATTTCCCGCGCACCGACCGCGCCAGCGACGAGGACTGGCAGACCGCCGCCGACGCCTTGGCCGATGCGGCGCGACAGACCCGCAGCCGCGCCGCCATCGTCGCCACGATGCCGGAAGGACTGCCCGAATCCATGGCTGTCCGCCTGCTGGCGCTTGGCATCGCGCCACTCCGCGGCCTCGACGAAGCGCTCGCCGCGATCGAGGCGGCGGCGTTTCTGGGCGCACCGCCGTCTACTGCCCCGCTGGCGGCGGCAGCACCGACCGGCATCGCCCGCACGCTCGACGAACACGACAGCAAGCGCCTGCTCGCGGCGGATGGTGTGCCGATCCCCGACGGCATTCGGGCCGTCTCGGGCGTCGACGCCCCGGCGTATCCCGCCGCCGTCAAGGCGCTGGGTGTTGCGCACAAGACCGAACTGGCGGCGGTGCGCCTGCATTTGCCCGACCGCGCCGCCGTCGACGCCGCCGCCGGGGCGCTCGCCGGGTTGGGCCACGGCCTGCTGATCGAGGCGATGGTGCCGAACCCGGTGGCCGAGATCATCGTCGGCGTGGCGCGCGACCCGGCGCTCGGCCTGTACCTGCTGCTCGGCAGCGGCGGCGTGCTGGCCGAGCTGACGGCCGACCGCGCCATCCTGATGCTCCCGGCCAGCGACCCGGACATCCACGCCGCGCTGCTGTCGTTGAAGGTCGCTGGCCTGCTGCAAGGCTTCCGCGGCCGTCCGCCCGGCGACACCGCAGCCACCGTCGCCGCCATCGCCGCCATCCAGCGCGTCGCCATCCGGCACGCGGACCGCCTGCTGGAACTCGAAGTGAACCCACTGATCGTCACCCCCACCGCAGCCGTCGCCGCCGACGCGCTGGTCCGCCTCACGGAGCCACCATGAGCGAAGCCTTCACGATCACCCGCGACGCCGGCGTGTTCGAGTTCACCCTGCACCGCGGCAAGGCCAACGCCATCGACGCCGCCACCTCGCGCGAGATGGGCGCCGCCTTCGCCAGCTTCCGCGACGACCCGAGCTCGCGCGTCGCCATCGTCGCCAGCGGCAACCCGAAGTTCTTCTCCGCCGGCTGGGACCTGAAAGCCGCCGCGGCCGCCGACGAGCTTCCCGACGCCGATTACGGTGAGGGCGGCTTCGCCGGCCTGCAGGCCTTGCCCCGCCTCAACAAGCCGGTGATCGCCGTGGTCGGCGGCCTGTGCGTGGGCGGCGGCTTCGAGCTGGCGCTCGCCTGCGACCTGATCCTCGCCAGCACCTCCGCCCGCTTCGCGTTGCCCGAGATCAAGGCCGGCACGCTGGCCGACGCCGCCACCCTCCGCCTGCCGCGCCGCATCCCCTACCACGTCGCCATGGACCTGCTGTTCACCGGGCGTTGGATGGAGGCAGAGGAGGCCGCGCGCTGGGGTCTCGCCGGCGAACTGCTGGCGCCGGAGGCCCTGCTGCCGCGCGCCCGTGAAGTTGCCCGGCTGCTGGCCTCCGGGCCGCCTTTGGTGTTCGCCGCGATCAAGGAAGTGTCGCGCGAGACCGACGGGATGCCGTTCGGCCAGGCGCTCGCCCGCATTGTCGCGCGCGACTTTCCCACCGTTGCCGCGCTATACGGCAGCGCAGACCAGATGGAAGGCCCGCGCGCCTTCGCCGAGGGCCGCGCGCCGGTCTGGCGGGGCCAGTAAAGGAGACGACGGATGAAGACGAGGCGATTGGGCCGCCAAGGCCCCGAGGTGTCGGCGATCGGCCTGGGCTGCATGGGCATGTCGGCGTTCTACGGCGGCCGCGACGAGGCGGAGTCGGTGGCGACGCTGCACCGCGCGGTCGAACTCGGCGTCACCTTCTTCGACACCGCCGACATCTACGCCAACGGCGTCAACGAGCAACTGGTCGGCCGCGCCCTGGCGCCGCACCGCGACCGCCTGGTGATCGCCACCAAGTTCGGCAACACCTGGACCGCCGACGGCCAGCGCGGCCCGATCAACGGCCGTCCCGACTACGTGCGCAGCGCCTGCGACGCCAGCCTGAAGCGCCTTGGGATCGACGTGATCGATCTCTACTACCAGCACCGTGTCGACCCGAACACGCCGATCGAGGACACGGTGGGCGCCATGGCCGAGTTGGTGCGCGCCGGCAAGGTGCGCCATCTCGGCCTGTCCGAAGCCGGCCCGCGGACCATCCGCCGCGCCCATGCGGTGCATCCGATCGCCGCCCTGCAGACCGAGTACTCGCTGTGGAGCCGCGACCCCGAGGACGAGATCCTCGCCGTTACCCGCGAACTCGGCATCGGCTTCGTGCCGTACAGCCCGCTGGGCCGCGGCTTCCTCACCGGCCAGATCAAGAGCGTCGACGACCTCGACGCCGACGACTGGCGCCGCGCCAACCCGCGCTTCCAGGGCGCCAACTTCGCCAGCAACCTCGACTTGGTGGCCAAGATCGACGCCATGGCCAAGCAACGCGGCTGCACCGCCAGCCAGTTGGCCCTGGCCTGGGTGCTGGCGCAGGGCGAAGACATGGTGCCGATCCCCGGCACCAAACGGCGCGCCTACCTCGAAGATAACATCGGCGCCGCCGACGTCACGCTGACCTCGTCGGAACTGGCCGAGATCGACCGCGTCCTGCCGGCCCACAGCTTCGCCGGCACGCGCTATCCCGAGGCAGGGATGCAGGCGGTCAACCTGTAGCGACCACGCTCAAGGCGACAACTGGTCGGGGCCAAAAGCCCCGCCATTGCTGTGAAAATCCTGCGGCCCCAGCCCCCATCCACCCGCAGCCGTGCTGTGGTCGCTGAAATCGTTGGCATACGGGCCGTCGGCAGCCGGCGGCAGACCGCATCCCGCCAAGAGAAGCAACCCGCCCAGCATGGCTGCGGAGGTCGTGGTGGCGAGGCGCATCGGAGCCTTCTCCTGATCTTTGGCAGGACGAACCCCACCCGCGTCCATAGATGGGGATCATGCCGCCGCCATTGCTTGCCGCGGCATGAGAACGCGGACACATGCCACGACGATGCAATTTAGCGATCGTCGTGTGTGGTTTATTCAATCCACATTGCCAGATCGGCTTCACTGTGGAAGTTTCCACCCATCATGGCCCGCGAACTCCGCTTCAACGCCTTCGCGATGAACTGCGTGGCGCATCAGTCCCCCGGGCTATGGACCCATCCGCGCGACCGCTCGCTCGAATACAACACGCTCGCCGCCTGGACCGACCTCGCGCGCATCCTTGAAGGCGCGCTGTTCGACGGCGTGTTCCTCGCCGACGTCCTCGGCGCCTACGACGTCTACGGCGGCAGCGCGGACGCCGCCATCCGCACCGGCACGCAAATCCCGGTGGGCGACCCGATGCTGCTGGTGCCGGCGATGGCCGCGGTCACGCGGCATCTCGGCTTCGGCGTCACCGCGAGCCTGACCTGGGAGCCGCCGTTCCCGTTCGCGCGCCGGATGTCGACGCTCGACCACCTGACCGGCGGCCGCATCGGCTGGAACATCGTCACCGGCTACCTGGCCAGTGCCGCCCGTGCCATGGGCCGCGACACCCTCATCGCCCACGACGACCGCTACGACATCGCCGACGACACCATGGACGTCCTGTACAAACTCTGGGAAGGCAGTTGGGAGGACGCCGCCGTGCTGCGCGACCGTGCGGCTGGGCGGTTCGCCGACCCGGACCGGGTGCACCGCGTGCGGCACGACAGCGCCCACCACAAGCTCGACGCGATCCATTTGTGCGAGCCCTCGCCGCAGCGCACTCCGGTGCTGTACCAGGCCGGCAGCAGCGGCCGCGGGCAGTCGTTCGCCGCCCGCCACGCCGAGTGCGTGTTCGTCTCCGGCCCGTCGCCGCAGGTCGTGGCCCCGCGCGTCGCCGGCCTGCGCGCCCGCGCCGGCGAGGCCGGCCGTGACCCTGGCTCGATCACCGTGTTCGCCCTCGCGACGGTCATCGTCGCCGAGACGAGTGCCATGGCCCACAGCCGGCACGAGGAATACCGCGCCCATGTCAGCCACGAGGGCGCACTGGTGCTGATGTCCGGCTGGACCGGCCTCGATCTCTCGACCTACGCCCTCGACCAGCCGATCCGCCACATCGAGAACGATGCCGGCCGTTCGGCGCTCGACAACATCACCCGCGCCGATCCGCAGCGGACCTGGACGGTGCGGGACGTGGCCGAGCACGTCGCCATCGGTGGCATCGGACCGCTGTTCATGGGCGACGCGGCCGAGGTCGCCGACGCGCTGGAGGACTGGGCCGCTCGCACCGGCGTCGATGGCTTCAACCTCGCCTACGCCGTGCTGCCCGAGACGTTCGAGGACGTGGCGACGCACCTGGTCCCGGAGCTGCAGCGTCGCGGACGCTACAAGCGGGCCTACGCGCCCGGCACGCTGCGCGAGCAACTCGGGGCCGCCGGCCCGCGCCTGCAACCGCCGCACGTCGCCGCCACCCACCGCCGTCCGGTCTGAAGGAGCGAGCATGTCCGACTTCGAGCCGCACGCGGTGCCGCCGACCGCCCCGGCCCCGCGCATCGCTGGCGACGCCGACGCCATCGCCGCGGCACACCGGCTTGCGGGCGTGTTCGCGGTCGAGGCCGGCGAGCGCGACCGCGACCGCCGCCTGCCCTGGGCGGAGATCGACCTGTTCTCGGCCAGCGGCCTCGGTGCCATGACGGTGCCCGCCGCCCAAGGCGGGCCGGGCCTGTCCAACGCCACCGTTGCCGAGGTCGTGGCCATCATTGCCGCCGCCGATGGCTCGCTAGGGCAGTTGCCGCAGAACCAGCTCGGTTTCGCGCAGATGCTGCACTATTCCGACGCCGACGAGGTCAAGGACTGGGTTTACCCCAAGCTGCTCGCCGGTTGGCGCTTCAGCAGCGCCTCGGCCGAGACCACCGGCAAGACCGCCACCGAAATCTCCGCCCGCGCGCAGCGCGACGGCTCGGATTGGATCGTCTCCGGCCGCAAGGGCTACGGCACGGCGGCGTTGTTCGCGCACTATGTCGGCGTGGCGGTCGCGGATCCCGAGGGCCAGAGCGTGCGCGCGCTGATCCCGCGCGACGCCCCTGGCCTGCGCGTACTCGACGACTGGACCTGCTTCGGCCAACGCACCACCGCCAGCGGCACGATCCTGATGGACGCGGTCCGCCTGCCCGCCGGCCACGTGTTCTCGACCGCCAAGCTGTCCGCGACACCCAACTTGTACGGCCCGATCTCGCAGCTGATCCAGGCCGCGATCGACCTCGGCATCGGCCGAGGCGCCGTGGCCGAGACGGTCGCCTTCGTGCGCGAGAAGTCTCGCCCCTGGATCGACTCTGGCGTCGATCGCGCCGGCGACGATCCCTACGTCATCGCGGCGGTCGGCGACTTGGTGATCCGCCAGCACGCCGCCGAGGCGCTGCTGCGCATCGCAGGCCAGACGCTCGACGCGGCGACCGGCCACGAGAGCGAGGCGACCGTGGCCGGCGCCCAGGTCGCAGTGGCCGAGGCCAAGGTGCTGACAACGGAGTTCGCGCTGCTGGCCTCCAACAAGCTGTTCGAGCTGGCCGGCACGCGCGCCACGTTGCGGCAGCACATGCTGGACCGCTACTGGCGCGACGCCCGCGCCCACACGTTGCACGACCCGGTACGCTGGAAATACGCCATCGTCGGCAACTGGTACCTGAACGGCGTGCCGCCACCGCGACACGCGTGGTCCTGACCGCGTTCAGCCGAGGTCGGGCTGCGTGTTCTTGAAGCTTGGCAGTCCCTGCATCGTCGTCCACCATTCCGCGAAGCCGGGCGGCGCGAACACCGCGTCCCGATCCGGCGTCAACGACACGTAGAACACGACCGGCGCCAGATAGAGATCGGCGAGGCTCAGTTCGCCCGCGATGAACGGCGATGCGCCCTTGGTCGCCATGGCGAACTCGATCACTTTGCGGCCTTGCTCCAGCCCGGTGTCGCGCATCGCGTCGTTCTTGCCGCCGACGAAATCCGGGAACAGGTGGTAGGCGGCAACCCCGCCGACCAGCGCGCCGTAGCCGTACGAGTCGACAATGCCGATCACCATGTCCATCCGCGCGCGGTCCTTGGGCGTGGCCGGGACCAACGACTTGCCGGGGAGCACGTCGTTCAGGTAGCGCGTGATCGCCGAAGTCTCGAGGATGCGCATCCCGTCATGGTCGAGCACCGGCACTTTGCCAAATGGATGCCGTTCCAGGTGCTCGGGCTGCTTCGGCTCACCGGCCAGCACGTCGAGCGGCACCTGCTTGAAATCGGTGATGCCCTTTTCGGCCAGCAGCATCTTGACAGTGCGCACATAGGTGGAACCATCAAAGCCCCAAAGGATGATGTCGGACATGGAGAGCTGACCCTTTGACACGGAACGGAACTCGGGAATGGAGCCCCGCTAATCCCCTGATCCAAGGTCCGACCGTGAGTGTCAATCCACAATCATGTTGAACCACTGGCACCGGTCAGGATTCGGGCACGCGGAACTCGATCTGCGCGAATTGCCGTGCGTGGCGCGG
>CAXTVL010000004.1:0-22914 GCA_964247515.1 uncultured Acetobacteraceae bacterium
GGCCTACGTCACCCGCGCGCTCGATCCGGCGTCGGCGCCGGCCAGCAGGTTGCCGGCGGCCGCGACGCCCTGGCCGGTCGCGGCATCGGCCACGCCCAGTGCCCGTTCGCCGGTGAACGCCGCGCAGCCGCCGTTGGCGTCGACCAGCGCAAGTTGCCGGAAGCCGATGTGCGGCGCCGTCCGGCACAGCGCGTCGAGCGCCGCCGTGGCGCCCAGCCCCTCCGCCATCAGGTCGAGCCCGCGCGGGCCGAGCCGGGGATCGGTGACGTTCTGCGTCGCGACCACGCCCACCCCGGCCCGGACGTGGCAGCAACGCGCCGCCACCGCGGGACTCGACGACGCGATGGCGATGCCCAGCGCACGGCCGCGCGGGCAGAGTGCGGCGATGGAGAGGGTCACGGCGGCGTCAGTCCGGGATCACGGCCGTGGCGTCGATCTCGACCAGCCATTCGGGCCGCGCCAACGCCACCACCACCAGCCCGGTGCAGACCGGATGCACGCCACGGATGTATTCGCCCATGGTCCGGTACACCGGCTCGCGATGGCGGATGTCGGTGAGGTAGACCACGAGCTTGACCAGGTGCGCCATTTCGCCGCCGGCCTCGCCGACGAGCTGGCGGATGTTGGCCATCACGCGATGGGTCTGCGCCACCGGATCGGCCACGCCGACGTTCTGGGCGGTGTCCAGGTCCTGCGCCACCTGGCCGCGCAGGAACACGGTGCGCCCGCGCGCCACCACCGCCTGTGCCAGGTCGTTGTCGAGCCGCTGCTCGGGGTAGGTCGCGGCGGTGTTGAACTTGCGGATGCGCAGGTGCGTCACTCCGCGGCCTTCGCCAGCGGTGGGGCCGGATGGCGCACGCGGTCGGACAGGCCGGCGGCCTGCTGCACGAAGTCGAGCGGCCCGTCCCAGTCGAAGTTGCGGTACACGGCGGCCAGGTGCGCGAACGGGGCCGATTGCGCGAAGAGCTGGAACGTCAGCCGGTGTCCGGCATAATCCGAGTTCAGCAGGTCGCGCGCGAAGGCGAGGAGCTTGCGGCGGTCCTCGGCCATCCAGTCGTCGTTGATCGAGTAGAACTTGTCCATCCAGGGTGCCGTCTCCGCCGCCGTGAACGTGGCGTGGTCCGGGGTGACGCAGATCTGCCCGCCGCACAGCTCGCGCGCCAGGTGCATCGTGTGGTGCAATTGCGAGCAGGCCAGCACCCGGCCGGTGTACAGCAGCGACTGGTTCGGCATCAGCAGCCCGCCGGGACTGGGCTCGGCGAGCGCGATGGCGGCGGTGAGGTGGGCGTTGATGCCCTCGCGGTAGACCGCCAGTTGCGACAGCTTCTCCTGCACCGCCGGCTGCTTCTCGAGCCCGGTCTGGCGCACGTTGAACAGCGCGGCGCCGATCATCATGTCGGCCTGCCGCTCGATCCGCTGCACGAAGGCGAACGCCGAGTAGCGGTGCAGTGTCGCGCGGATGAAGGTCGCGGCCGCGGTGTGGCGGTAGAACAGCACGTTCTCCCACGGCACCAGCACGTCGTCGAAGATGACCAGCGTGTCGATCTCGTCGAAGCGGTTCGACAGCGGGTAGTCCTCGGCCGGCGCCCTTCCGGCGAACCCGGCGCGGCAGATGAACTTCAGGTTCGGCGAGCCGAGGTCGCAGACGAAGCCCACCGCGTAGTCCGACATGGCGCTGCCGCCCCAGTTGGCGATGGTGGGCTTGGTGAACGCCTGGTTGGCGTAGGCGGCGGCGGTCTCGTACTTGGCGCCGCGCACCACGATGCCGGCATCGGTCTCGCGCACGACATGCAGCAGCATGTCGGGATCCTGTTCCTGCGGCGGCTTGGAGCGGTCGCCCTTGGGGTCGGTGTTGGCGGAGACGTGGAACGGGTCGGCGGTGATCGAGCGGTCGATATGCGCCTCGATGTTGCGGGCGAATTGCGGGTCGACCTGGTTCAGCACGTCGCGGCCGTCGAACAGCGACCACATCTCGCCCACCGTCTCGTCGCCGACCCGGGTGACGACGCCGCCGATGTCGCGCAGCACCGTGTCGGTGGCGCGGCGCTTGTCCCACCAATCCCGCTGCGCGCGCGGCGGCTTGTTGCCGATGGCGTGGCGCTCGCCGCCGTCGGCGTACGACATCGCCTCGCGCGTCGCCGGCTCGTGCGCCATGTCGTAGATGCGCGCTCGGATGTCGACCAGCGGCTTGAAGGCCGGGTGCGTGGTCACGTCGCGCACCCGCTCGCCGTTCATGTACACTTCGCGGCCGTCGCGGATCGAGTCCCGGTACTGCGCGCCGGTGCGGATCATGCGGGCTCCTCCTCGTCGTCGTGGTGGATCAGCGTCAGCACCTGGCGCTTGATGGCGATGAACTCCGGCTCCATCACCATCGCCATGCTGCGCGGCCTTGGCAACGCCACCGGCACCAGCCGCTCGATCCGGCCCGGCCGCGGCGACATGACGTACACCCGGTCGCCCAACAGGATCGCCTCGTCGATGTCGTGGGTGACGAACAGCACGGTCTTGCGGGTGTGCTCCCAGACACGCAGCAGCAGCCTCTGCATCGAGCCTCGGGTCTGGCTGTCGAGCGCCCCGAACGGCTCGTCCATCAGCAGGATCGCCGGGTCGTTGGCCAGTGCGCGCGCGATCGCCACGCGCTGCATCATGCCGCCGGAGAGCTGCTTCGGGTAGTGCTCGGCGAACTGCGTGAGCCCCACCTCGCCCAGGAAGCGCGCCACCCGCTCGCGCCGCTGAGCCGCCGGCATCCCGCGCCGGCGCAGGCCGAACTCGACGTTGCGGCGCACGTCGAGCCAGGGGAACAGCGTGTAGCCCTGGAACACCATGCCGCGGTCCGCTCCCGGCCCGTCCACCGGCCGGCCGTCGAGCAGGATTTGGCCGGAACTCGGCTCGGCCAGGCCGGCGGCGAGGTAGAGCAGGCTCGACTTGCCGCATCCGGAGGGGCCGACCAGCACCGCGAACTCGCCCTCGCCCACGTCGAGCGACACGTCTTGCAATGCCGTCACCGGCCGCTTCCCGCCGGCGCCGTAGACCAGGCCGACATGGTCCACGCGCAGGCGCGGCGCGGAGGTCGACGCCAACTCCGCCGCCGGTGCCGTCAGAGTGTCTATCGTGCCCATGGCGCCAGCCTCGCCCGCAGCACGCGGAACACGATGTCGGTGACGAGGCCCAGCATGCCGATCACCGCGATCGCCAGGAAGATCACGTCGACCTGGAAGCCGCGCAGCCCCTGCATCGAGATGTAGCCCAGCCCGCTCGACGCCGCGACCAGCTCGGCCACGACGAGATAGGTCCAGGCCCAGCCCATCGTCACCCGCAGCACGTCGAGCACACCCGGCAATGCCGCCGGCCCCAGCACGTGCAGCAGCACGTCGCGCCGGCTGGCGCCCAGCGTGTAGCTGGCGTGGAGCAGGTCGCGCGACACGCCGCCCGCCACGTCGGCGATCATCACCACCTGCTGGAAGAAGGTGCCGAAGACGATGACCGTGACCCGCTCCTGCAGCCCGATGCCGATCCACAGGATGAACAGCGGCACGAACGACGTCACCGGCAGGTAGCGCACGAAGTTGATGATCGGCTCCAGGCCGGATTGCACGACGCGGAACGTGCCCATCACCAGGCCGAGCGGCACCGCCACCAGCGAGGACAGCGCGAAGCCGATCAGGATGACCTGCAAGCTGGCCCAGACGTGGCGGTACAGGCTGCCGTCATTGGACAGCCGGATCGCCGCGCCGATCACCGCGTCCGGCGGCGGCAGGAACAGCGCCGGCATCAGCCCGCCGTACGAGGCCGCCATCCAGAGGCCGATCGCCGCCACCCAGATCAGCACCCCCATGCCGAGCGCCAGGCCGCGCGGGATGTCCGCCTTGGGCGTCAGGCAGCGCTGCCATACCGACTGCCGGCCGGCCATGGCTATCTCGGCGCGGCGTTGACGAAAGTCGGGTCGACCACCGAGGCGAAGTCGACGGTCGCCTTCATGCGCCCGAGGTCGTGCCAGATCTCGTTGCCGGTGCCCACCACGTCGTTCATCGCCCCCGGCTTGGCCAAGGTGCCCACGTAGGGCGCCGACATCGCCGCGGTGTAGAAGCGGACACCCTTCTCCGCGTCGGCGAAGTCCCGCGGCTTGGCGAGGTAGCCGCCGACCCCCTTGGACATGATCGCGTCGGCCTCGGCCGGGTGCGCGTGCGCGTAGTCGACCGCCTTCAGGATGCCGTCGACCAGGCCCTGCACTTCCTTTGGATGGGCGTCGATGAACTTGCAGGTGAGCTGCAGCACGTCGACGATCACGCCGGGGATCGCCTTGCTGTCGATCAGCACGTGGCCGACGTTCTTGGTGCGGACCATGGTGAGGTTCGGCTCCCAGGTGACGGCCACCGGCACGTGCCCGGCGACGAACGCCGCCGCCGCGTCGTCGGCCGACATGTTGGCGAGCGTGAACGAGGTGAGCGGGATGCCGTGCTTCTTCAGCACGTAGGCCCACCAGAACTGCGAGGTGGAACCCTCGTTCATCGCCACCGTCTTGCCGCGGATGTCGTCGAGCGTCTTGACGGCGTCGCTGGCGACGGCGCCGTCGCCGCCATAGCTGTCGTCCAGCACGGCGACCGCCTTGAAGCAGAAATCCTTGGAGCGGTATTTCAGGATCTCGTCGATGGTGCTGGCCGAGCCGTCCATGCGCCCGGCCGCCTCGGCCGCCATCGACAGCGCGTTGTCGTCGACGATCTGCAGGTTCACGTTCAGCCCGGCGTCCTTGAAGTAGCCGAGGTCGCGGGCCAGGAACAGCGGGCCGTAGCCGACCCAGACGGTCATGCCGATGCTGAGGTCGGTCGCCGCGCGGGCGTGCGGTGCGGCGGCGAGGCAGCAGGCGGCGGCGAGCAGGGTGCGCAACTTGGGCGGGCGGGTCATGCCGTGGTCTCCAAGGGGTTGCGGAAAGCCGAGCGTGATGGTCGCGCAGAAATCATCGGCCTGCACGCTATCTGTGCAGGCCCGTCGTGGCACGCGCAATCGCTCGCGTCGCAGCAAGCGCCGCGCCACGGGGATGGCGTGTCCCGGCAACATGGTCTGGTTTTTGCTGCTCGCGATCAAGGTCATCAACTTGCCGGAGAAGCCGACCCGATGCCGCTCAATCGACGTGCCGCGCTGAAGGCGGTCCTGCTGGCGAGCGGCGGCACGCTGGCGGCACCCGCCATCATGCGCCACGCCGCACTCGGCGCAGACCCGATCAAGGTCGTGGGCATCCACGACGCCTCCGGCGGGCTCGACATCTACGGCAAGCCGATGATCGCCTGCCTCGACTTCGCGGTCTCCGAACTGAACGCCGCCGGCGGCCTGCTCGGGCGCGAGGTGCAGCTCATCAACTACGACCCGCAATCCAACATCCAGCTCTACACCCAGTTCGCCACCCAGGCGGCGACGCGCGACCGCGCGGCGGTGGTGCATGGCGGCATCACCTCCGCGTCACGCGAAGCGATCCGGCCGATCCTGCACCGCTACAACACGCTCTACTTCTACAACACCCAGTACGAAGGCGGCGTGTGCGACCGCAACACCTTCTGCTGCGGCTCGACGCCGGCGCAGAACGTCAACAAGCTGGTGCCGTACGTGACGCGGAAATGGGGCAAGAAGGTCTACATCGTCGCCGCCGACTACAATTACGGCCAGATCACCAGCAAGTGGATCACCAAGTACACCCGCGACGCCGGCGGCCAGGTGCTCGCGGTCGACTTCTTCCCGCTCGACGTGACCAATTTCGGGCCGGCGATCAGCAAGATCCAGGCGGCCAGGCCCGACGTGGTGGTCTCCGCCCTGGTCGGCGGCGCGCACGTCTCGTTCTACCGGCAGTGGGCGGCGTCGGGCATGAAGGCGCAGATCCCGATGGCTTCGACCACGTTCGGCGGCGGCAACGAGAGCCTGCTGCTGTCGCCCGGGGAGGGCGACGGCATCGTCTCGGCGTTCAGCTACTTCCAGGAGATCGACAACAAGCTGAACAAGGCGTTCCTCCAGAAGTTCCACGCCAAGCTCGGCCCGAGCGCGCCCTATCTCGGCGCCGAGCTGGCGATGCGGACTTATGTGGGCTTCAACCTGTGGGCCGAGGGCGTCAGGCGCGCCAAGTCGGTCGAACGCATGGCGGTGATCAAGGCGCTGGAGAGCGGCGTCTCGCTCGACACGCCCGCCGGCCGCACGGTGCTGGACCCCAAGACGCACCACACCACGGTCGACGTGTTCGTGGCGCAGGTGGCGAACCACGGCTTCAAGGTGATCGAGACCTTCCCGCAACAGCCGCCGCTCGACACCGCCTCGGTGTGCGACCTCGCGGCGCACCCGACCGAGAACAAGCAGTACGTGGTCGACGTCAGGATCTGAGGCGACGGTGGACTACGCGGCGGTCGTGGCGTTGCAGGTCGCGACCGGCATCGCGACGCTGGTGATCGTGAGCCTGGGCCTGGCCGTGGTGTTCGGCATGATGCGGGTCATCAACCTGGCGCACGGCGAGTTCCTGATGCTGGGCGGCTACGCCTCGGTGCTGGCGTATGGCCACGGCGTCAATCTCTGGCTCTCGATCCTGCTGGTGCCGCCGCTGGTGGTGGGGCTGGTCGGCGTGGTGGTCGAGCGGCTGCTGATCCGCGGCCTGTACGGCCGCATGATCGACACCATGCTGGCGACCTGGGGGCTGTCGCTGGCGCTGATCGGCGGCGTCAGCATGACGCTGGGCAACTCGGTCAGCGGCTTCTCCGCCCCGCTCGGCAGCTTCGCGGTCGGGCGCTTCCATGTCGCGGCCTACGACCTGTTCCTGATCGCGGCGGCGGCGGCGCTGGCCGGCGGCATCTGGGCGGTGCTGCGCTTCACCACGGCGGGGCTGGTCGCGCGCGGCACCATGCAGAACCCGGCGATGGCCGCGGCCCTCGGCGTGGCGCCGGAGCGGGTCTACGCCGCGACCTTCGCCGCCGGCGCGGCGCTGTCCGGGCTGGCCGGCGGGCTGATCGCGCCGCTGTCGGGCGTGGTGCCGACCATGGGCACCGCCTATATCGCCAAGGCGTTCATCACCGTCATCACCGGCGGCGCCGCGATGCTGGCCGGCACGCTCTCGGCGTCGGTGCTGCTCGGCAGCGTCTGGACGGTGGGCAGCTTCCTGACCACGCCGGTGTTCGGCGAGGTGGCGCTGTTGCTGGTCGCGATCGTGCTGCTGCGATTGCTGCCGCGCGGCATCACCGGGCGTTTCCTGCGGCGGGCATTGTGAGGGCGACCCTGCTGCAAATCGGCCTCGCCTGCGCGCTGGCCGCCGTCGCCGCCATCGCGCTGCCGCGCACGCTGGAGCTGTTCGCGCTGATCAACGCCACCGTGTTCGTGAGCCTGTCGGTATTGGCCTTGAGCCTCGGCCTGATCTGGGGCTTCGGCGGCATATTGTGCTTCGGCCAGACCGCGTTCTTCGGCCTCGGCGCCTACGGCTACGCGGTGGCCGCGCTCAACTTCGGCGACACCACCTGGGCGGTGCCGGTGGCGCTGGCGGTGCCGACGCTGGCGGCCGCCGCACTCGGCTACCTGATGTTCTTCGGCCGCGTCAGCGACGTCTACATGGGCGTCATCACGCTGACGGTGACGCTGATCCTGTTCGCCTTCGCCAACTCGACCGCGGGCGAACAGTGGACCATCGGCAACGCGGCGTTGGGCGGCTTCAACGGGATGCCGAACACGCCGCCGCTGAACCTGCCCGGCCACCCGGACGTGGTCTTGGAGCCGGCGCAGATCTTCGCCATCGCCGTGGCCTGCCTCGCCGGCAGCTACGCGGTGGCGAAGCTCGCGCTGCTGACCCGCTTCGGCCGCGTCGCGGTGGCGATCCGCGAGAACGAGTTGCGCGCCGAACTGCTCGGCTACGACGTGCGGCTGCACAAGCTCGGGATGTTCGCCCTCGGCGGCGCCATGGCCGGGCTGGCCGGACTCCTGTTCGCCAACTGCGTGTTCGTGAGCCCGACCCTGTTCTCGCTGTCGTACGCGGGGCAGGTCATCATCTGGGTGCTGGTGGGCGGCCTCGGCACGCTGATCGGGCCGGTGATCGGCTGCGTGCTGGTGCAGGCGCTGACCACCTATGCCGGCACGCTGTCGGCGATCGACCCGAACCTGGTGCTGGGCGTGGTGCTGATGCTGGCGGTGCTCGGCGTGCCGCGCGGCCTGCTGCCGACCGCCTGGACCGCGCTGCGGCGGCTGCGCGCGTGACGGCGCTGCTGTGGACAGAGGACTTGACCATGCGCTTCGGCGGCGTGGTCGCCGTCGACCGCGTCTGCCTCTCGGTCGCGGAGGGCGAGCTGCGCTGCCTGATCGGCCCCAACGGCGCCGGCAAGAGCACGTTCTTCAAGTGCCTGACCGGCCAGTTGCGGCCGACCTCCGGGCGCATCTTCTGGCGCGGCACCGACGTCACGGCGTACGACAGCCACGCCATCGCGCGCCTCGGCGTCGGCATCAAGACCCAGGTGCCCGCGCTGTTCGACGGCCTCGACGTGCGCGAGGGCGTGGTGCTGGCGCTGCGCCGCCAGCACGGCGAACGCCACGCCCGCCTGCGCGCCGACGCGGCGCTGCGCCGGCTCGGCATCGCGCACCTGGCGGGACGGCGCGTGGGCCTGCTGGGGCACGGGCAGCGGCAACTGGTCGAGCTGGCGATGGTGGTGGCCCCCGAACCCGAGCTCGTCATCCTCGACGAGCCGACCGCCGGCATGAGCGCCGACGAGACGCTGGCGGCGGTCGAGGTGATCCGCACGCTGAACCGCAGCCACGCCATCGTCGTGGTCGAGCACGACATGCAGTTCATCCGCGCCATCGCGAGCCAGGTCACGGTGTTCCACCAGGGACGCGTGCTGATCGAGGACGCGGCCGCCACCGTGTTCGCCGACGCCAGGGTGCGCGAGGTCTACCTGGGCAAGGTCGCCGCGTGATCGCGGTGGAGAACCTCGTGACCGGCTACGGCCGCATCGGCGTGCTCGACGGTGTCAGCCTCGGCGTCGCCGCCGGCGAGTGCGTCGGCATATTGGGCCATAACGGCATGGGCAAGACGACGCTGCTGAAGGCGATCGCCGGACTGCTGCCGCTCTGGTCCGGCAGCATCCGCCTCGCCGGCCGCGAGATCGGCCGCGACGCCGCGCATCTGCGCGCCCGCGCCGGCATCGGCAGCGTGCCGCAGGGGCGGCAGATCTTCCCCGCCCTGTCGGTGCGCGAGAACCTGCACTTCGCCGCCGTCGCCAAGGGGCTGGACCGGTCGCGGGCCGAGGCCGAGGCGCTGGCCGAGTTCCCCGAGCTCGCGCGCCTGCTCGACCGCGCCGGCGGCGGCCTGTCGGGCGGCGAGCAGCAATTGCTGGCGCTGGCCCGGGCGCTGTGCGGGCAACCCACGCTGCTGCTGCTCGACGAGCCGACCGAGGGCATCCAGCCCTCCATCGTGCAGGCGATGATCGAGCGCGTCGGCGAGTTGCGCCGCAAGCGGGGCCTCGCGGTGCTGCTGGTCGCGCAGAACCTCGACTTCATCCGCGGCCTCGCCGACCGGGTGCTGCTGATCCACCGTGGCCGCATCGGGCGCGAGCTGTCCGGCGAGGCGGTGCGCGACCGCTCGCTCGAAGGCGAGTTCATCGGCGCCTGACGCGCCGGCAAGGGAGGACGAACGACGTGACGACGGGTTCCGTGAAGATGCCGACCGAGGCGCAGTTGCGCGCGATCGCCGCCGACCTCGGCATGGCGTTCGACGACACCCAGTTCGCGGCGCATCTGGAGGCGTTCGGCGCCAACATCGCCGCCTACAACATCGTCGACCGGAGGGCGGACGAGACGCCGGCGGTGACCTGGCCGCGCACGCCCGGCGCCCGCCCGCGCGCCGAGGAGAACGCGCACGGCGCCTGGTACGTGAAGTCCGTGGTCAAGGGGGCCGCGAGCGGCAAGCTCGCGGGCAAGACCGTGGCGCTCAAGGACAACATCTGCCTGGCCGGCGTGCCGATGATGAACGGCGCCGCCACGCTGGAAGGCTACGTGCCGGATGTCGACGCCACCGTGGCGCAGCGCATCCTGGACGCCGGCGGCACCGTCATGGGCAAGGCGGTGTGCGAGTGTTTCTGCTTCTCCGGCGGCAGCCACACCAGCGCCACGGGCCCGGTCCACAACCCGCACCGCATGGGCAGCTCGGCCGGCGGCTCGTCGTCCGGCAGCGCCTGCCTGGTGGCGCTGGGCGAGGTCGACATGGCGCTGGGCGGCGACCAGGGCGGTTCAGTCGATATGTTGGACCCAGGCTGGAGCGCACCTGGCCTTGCAGGCCTGTCGGCAACGGCCAGAAAATCCCAGCTTTCCGAAAGCTGTGCCACGTCTGCACGAGCACGGTGGCGGTCACCCCGCACGCATCCAGTGATGGCCGTAGATCCACGGGCGCGAAGACCCGGCGTATGGGTTGGAATGGCCCGCCGATCCAGTCGAAATCGCCGTGGTCCGGGTCCCAGAAGTTCTGGTGCGCGTCGACAACTGTGCTCCCCAAGGCGTCACCAGCGCGCATGAACGTGTGGCCGCACGTGCTCGTCATAGATGGCGCGAAGCCGTGTCATAGCGCCGTCTGACAGCGGCGGCAGATTGGCCGCAGCGGCGTTCGCTTTCGCCTGGTCCGGATTGCGGGCGCCGGGAATGGCCACGGTCACCGCATCAAACATCAGGATCCAGCGCAGCGCGAGCTGCGCCATGGTGGCATTGCCCCCAACCAGCGGCCGCACCAGTTCCACCGCGTGCAGTCCGTCCTCGTAAGGCACGCCCGAAAACGTCTCGCCGACATCGAACGCCTCGCCATTGCGGTTGAACTGGCGATGATCATCCGACTCGAAGGTCGTGTCGGGACGGAACTTTCCCGACAGCAGACCGCTGGCAAGCGGCACCCTCGCGATCACTGCGACCTTGCGCTGTCTTGCCTGTTCAAAGAACAACTCCGCTGCCCGCTGGCGGAAGATGTTGAAGATGATCTGAACACCGACCACACCGGGAAATTCGATCGCCTTCAGCGCTTCCTCGACGCGCTCAACGCTCACGCCGTAATCGCGGATCTTGCCCTCCGCCTTGAGGTCATCGAGTGCGGCGAAAACCTCGGGATGGTAGTACAGCTCGGTCGGCGGGCAATGCAGCTGCACCAGATCGAGAACGTCGACCGCAAGATAGCGCAGGCTGCGTTCGATCCACTCGGTTAGGTTCGCCTTGGAGTAGCCTTCTACTGTCTGCTGCGGCAGGCGCCGCCCAGCCTTAGTCGCAACGAACGGCCGCTCACCGCCACGTTCCTTCAGCACGGACGCGATGAGCTGCTCGGAATGTCCGTCCCCATACACATCGGCGGTATCTAAAAACGTCACGCCAGCATCGAGCGCCGCATGCAGTGCCGCCTTCGCTGCCGCATCGTCGACCTGCCCCCAGCTTGCACCGATTGCCCACGCGCCAAAACCGATCTCGCTTACCGCGCGCCCAGTCCGGCCGAATGTCCGCGTTTTCATCTGTTGCCTCCCGCTCTGCGGATGCCGGGGCAGGAACCCGCTCATCCAGCCTAATGGCCTTTTAATTGTTGTATGGTTGTAAGACAACTGAAGGGCTCAGCGGGCGCGGATACGGTTGCTAGGCAGATCGTCTCCGCTGCGGCTTTGCGCCTTGGACCTGCTGCGTCGCGGCGCCGGCGAGCGGGACGCTCGCCGTCATGCCGATCCGTGCAGCGGCGCCATCGAGGTGCTCCTGCATGGTCTGTCGCGCGGCCGCCTCGTCAGATTGCGCTATCGCCACCATGACGCACCGGTGCTCCCGCTCGGTGATCTCTGCCATAGTGTCGGAGCGATCCTCGCTGCCGGCCGCCAGGATGCTCTCACGCACACGGCTGGAGACGAAGCCCATCACCTGAACCATGTAGATGTTGTGCGTCGCCCCCGCGATCGCCTGATGGAATGCGATGTCGCCGTCCAGCCAGGCGGTGCTGCCATAGGGCGCACGCGCCATTGCTGCCACCGCCGTGCGCATCAACTCCAGATCGGCCTCGGTGCGCAGCCGAGCCGCAAGGCCGGCACCCTGCACCTCCAACACATGGCGAAACTGGAACAGGGCGAAGAACTCATCTTGGGACCAACTGTCGTCGCGCTCGATCTTCAGCACGCTTGTCTGCGGCGCCTCGGAGACGAACCCGCCACGGCCCTGCTGTGACCACACGCGACCCTCGGAGCGAAGCCGGGCGACAGCCTCGCGTACCACGTTGCGGCTGACGCCGAAGGTAGCGGCCAGCACCTGCTCCGTCGGCAACCGGTCGCCGGGCCGCAACCGACCTTCCGTGATTTCACGGCTGAGCGAACTCGCCACCAAGGTTGGCAGATGCGGTCCGCGCGCGACCTTGCCGAGTTTGAGCGTCACCTCAACCCCGTTGCCGGCTGATGGGCCGCCGCCTGTTGCGCGTCTCCGAGATAGAGGTCGCGCATTAAGCCATCGTCGCGCAGTTCGGAGATGAGACCGGAGGCTACCACCGAGCCATTCTGCAGCAGATATCCGCGCTCGGCCACGCTCAGCGCCAAGCCGGCGTTTTGCTCGACCAACAGCACCGCCGACGCGAAGGTGGTCTTCACGTCCCGGATGACGCCTTGCAGATCCTTCACCAGCTTCGGCGAAAGCCCGAGCGACGGTTCGTCGAGCAGCAGAATGCGAGGCCGGGCCATCAGCCCGCGGGCGATGGCCAGCATCTGCTGCTGGCCGCCGCTCAGTTCGCCGCCCTTGGCGGTGCGCTTCCGCGCCAGAATCTCGAAATACGACTCCATCAGCTTTACGTCGCTGTCAACCGCGTCGCGATCTCTTCTGCCATAAGCCCCAAGCCAGAGGTTCTCGCGCACTGTCATGTCTGCGAAGACCCTCCGTCCCTCGGGCACCATCACAATGCCCAAAGCGACCGCCCGGTCGGCCGGCAGGCCGGTGATATCCGCATCCCGAAAATAGATGCTGCCCGCGCGTGGTCGAAGCAGACCGGAAATGGCGCGCAGCAGGGTTGACTTGCCGGCACCGTTAGGCCCGAGGATCGTCACGATCTCGCCTGCGTCAACTTCAAGCGATACGTCCCGGTTGACAGTCACTGAACCATAGCCCGTCCGCAACCTGTTCACCCGCAGCAGGCTCACAGCGCGCCCCCAAGATAGACGTCGAGCACTTTCGGGTCCCGCAGCACCTCGGCAGGCGTGCCCTCCGCGATTTTAGTACCGAAGTTAAGCACGATGAGTCGGCTGCACACCGCACCCATCAGGGCCATGTCATGATCGATCAGACAAACCCCGATGCCGATCGTGGGGAACCGCAGGATCAGATCGCGCAGCGCATGCGCCTCGCTGTCGCTCAGCCCCGCGGCAGGCTCATCTAGCAGCAGCAACAGCGGCTCTGCCGCCAAGGCAACCGCGATACCCAGCCGGCGTAAGTTTCCAAACGACATCGACCCTGCGGTCTCAGCCTCCCGTCCCGCTAACCCCACGAAGCGAAGAATGTCCTCGGGCGATCGCCAGCGCCTCGCCTCCTCGCCGCGTGCTCGACCATGTTCGGCGCCGATGCGCACGTTATCGCGCACCGACAGCCCCGGATACGACATCGCCTGCTGGTAGGTGCGAACGAGCCCTAGCCGCGCGATGCGATAGGCGGCACGACCCGTGATATCCTGTCCGCGCCAAACCACCTGGCCGGATGTCGGCTTGTGCACGCCGGCGACCACGTTGAACAGCGTGGTCTTGCCCGACCCGTTCGGACCGATGATGCCGGTGATGCCATCGTCGCCGATGGAAATATCTACACCATCGATCGCAACCACCCCGCCGAACCGCTTGCGCAGGTCGGAAATTTCTAGAGCCGCCAACTTTTGCTCCTACTCCGTCGCGGCGTGGGTGCGTCGGTCGGCAATCGACCGATACAACGCAGCCAGACCGCCACTTACGCCGCCTGGCAGCAACAAAATCACCAGGAGCAGTCCGGCGCCATATGCGATGCGGGAATCGATCGGATCCAGTCCACCCAGTTCCGGCAGGAAATTGACGATGACCGAGCCGATCAGCGGCCCGTATAGCGGCCTCGCGCCGCCGAGCATCACCATCAATGCAAGATAAAGACTGGGAAAGGCGCCATACAATGGCGGGGAGATATGCCGCAGGTAGTATGTCTGCAGGATGCCGCTCAGCCCCGCAAACGCACCGCTAAGTGCAAACACCCCGATCTTGACGAGGTTGGTGTTGATGCCGACAGCGCGCGCGAGTGGCTCGTTCTCGCGGATCGCCCATAGGGTGCGACCATACGGCGAATGTACGATCGCATAGACCAGAACTAGCGTAATCACCAGCGCGGCGACGACGAGATAGTACATACTGCGTGACTTGGCCAAGTTGATCCCGAACGGGCCGGTGATCGGGCCAACATCCAGACCGGTTGCGGCGCCGGTCAGCGCACCGCCGTTGGTGAGCGCGATGACCAGCAGCGCACAGAAGCAAAAGGTGATGATGATGTAATGCTGGCCACCCACGCGCAGCGACGGCAACCCGACCAGGCCGGCGGCCACGGCCGACAGCAGGATCGAGGCCGGCAGCGCCGCCCAGAAGCCGAACCCTAGCTGGTTGGCCAATATCGCGGCGGTGTAGCCACCCACCCCCATGATGCCGGCATGGCCGACCGACATGATCCCCGCCTGGCCGAATTGCAGCGAAAGGCCATACAAGGCGATCGCGGTCAAACCGGTGGTGGTGGCGAGCGACAGATAGCGATAACCCGGGTCGAGCAAGGGAAACCCGATCAGCAGCGCCAGAACCCCGGCACCCAGCAGCAAGTGCTCGCGCGACGGCGGTTCGATCCAACGCCTTGAGGTGCGGCCCGATGAAGCTCGCAATCCAAGACTCTGGCGCTGCTCCTGGGCGTCCGGCAACGTTCTGCGATCAGCCTGCGTCACGTCGTGCGCGGCCCGAGCGTGCCGCCAAGCAGTCCTTGCGGACGCAGAATGAGGATGACGATCATGACCACCAGGGAGTAGGCGTCGGTCCATTGCGGAAAGCCGTATTGTGCGGCGAGTGCGTCTACAAGCCCGAGGATGAGGCCGCCGACCACCGCACCGCCCACATTGCCCAGACCGCCGATCAGCGAGACCGCAAAGCCGCGGATGATGATGACGCTGCCGGTGAACGGCGTGATCGGGAATAGCGCGATCATCAGCGCGCCGCCGAGACCTGCAAGGACGCTGCCGTAGATGAAAACGGCGGTGACGTAGCGCCGCACCGGGATCCCCATCAGGGCGGCGGTGTCCTGATCGGCGACGCTGGCGCGCAAGGCGACGCCGTAGCGGCTGCGGCTGATGCCGAAATACGTGATCGCCACCACGATGGCGGTCAGTGCGACGACCACCGCCCGCATGGCGATGATATAGACGCCGCCTATGTTCCACACCGCGCTGATCGGATCGGGAATGCTTTTCTGTACCTCGTTGACGAGCCGGATGACCACATTCTGCAGGATCACGCTGAGGCCAATCGACATGATGAAGCCGTTCATCGGGCGCTGCAGGGTGAACCGGAACAGGCTGCGTTCGGCCAGGTAGCCGAGTGCGCCGACCACGGCCATCGCAGCGAACATGGCGACGAAGAAATTTACCCCGGCGGTGGTCAGGAACCATGTCGTGATGCCGCCCACCATCAGGAACTCCCCCTGAGCGAAGTTCACGATGCCGGCCAGACCGAAAATCAACGTGATACCCATGCCAATCAGGATCGTGACGCTGGCCACCGACAGGCTGTTGATCAACTGCTGCAGAAATATTGCCACGCGCGCTCCACCCTTGAAACTCGATTGCCTTCCGCGAAACGCCCGGCCTCGCCTCGGACGTCTCGCGGAAGGTTTGCTAGCCGCCGGGATCGCCCGCCGGAGGAGCAGGAGGCGGCACCTCGGTTGCGCAATGAAAGTCGGACGAGGTGTTCGGCTTCACCGCGCAGACTTCGGTGGCGAACGTGACCTGATGGGTGGGGTTGAACACCAGCGGGACGGGGGAGACCACACCCTGGTATTGCATCTTGAGTAGAGCATCGACCACGGCATCTGGCTTATCGACCCCGCCGACTTCCGCAAGCGCCTTGGCATACATGAAAAAATAGTCGTAGTACAGCAGCGAAACCGACGACTGAGGTCCCTTGGACGCGCCAGAAGCAAAGTACTTCTCAAAGTAACTTGCTACGTCGGGTGATTTCGGACCGCCCCAGCACTCAGGGACACAGCTCATGGCCACCGGCACCGTAGCCTTCAAGCCGCGCTCGGCGTAGATTCCCGGATCGACGCCGAACAGAAAGTAGGCAGGCGCAACATTGATCTGATTGGCTTGCGGGAACGCTGTCAGGGTCGAGTCGCCGTTGTACCAGAAATGCACGATGTCCGGGTTCATGCCTTTGATCCGCGTCAGAATCGGCAGGAAATCCGTGGTATCAGGCGGATACTTGACCAATTCGACCGTCTGTCCGTCGCTCTCCAACGCTTTGACGTAATGCGACGACAGATATTGCCCCGTGGCGTCGTTGCCGACGAGCACGATGGAATGGACAGGCGGTTTGGCCATCATCGGTGACAGCAGCGACAATACGCCTTTGGCGGTGCTACCGCTGCGCTGCCACTCCTGCGGCTCGGTCTGGAAGGCGTAGTGCAACCAGCCATCCGGTGCGACCGACTTCGCGTCGAGCGCGCTGCCGAGTGAGCTGTTGCCGGAGAACTGCAGGACCTTGGCCGGCCCGGTGATCTTGGCCATCGCAATGGAGAAATCGTGGGTCTCGGTACCCCAGATCGCTGCGACCCCGACGTCGTTGACCAGCTCCTGTGCCGCCGCAATCGTAACGTTGACGTCAGTGCGATTGTCGCGAATGAAGAGCTTTATCTTGTAGGTGTCTTCATCGACTTTGATGCCGCCGTCGCCATTGATCTTGGCCGCCGCCAGCTTCGCAGCGGCAACGATTGTGTTGCCGGCCGATACGAATGACCCGGACTCTGCGGCCACCACGCCAATCTTGAGGTCCTTTTCGGCGGCCAATGCTGATGCCGAGAGTCCCCCCACAAGCATCAGAACAGCCAGCGCCGAACCCGAACGCGATCTTGTCATGTTTACTCCCCTTACCGGTTTATCCGGCTTGTTTTTTAGTATGACGGGCATCTCGACGCTGCCATACTGTCCTACAAATCGACAACAGCTAAGCTTGGTCTGTTGTCCTACAACCGGACGACAGCTAACCTTGGAACCGAAGTGGCGTCAAGCTAAGCTTTCACTCCGCTGCGGCGGGAGCTGTCTTGTTGCATGCGCGGCTAGGCACACTATTGGCCACGCTCCTGCGAGCCGATCTGGGCCGAACGCATGGGTGTGGCCGAACGGCGCGGTCTCGCGCCCCTCGCCAGGGGACATGTCAATCCGTATGGGCTGTTGCGCCTGAATATGACAACGCGCTTGCCGCTGGGTCTGCCCCCATGAATGCCCACTGGCCACACTTCCTCTTCGAGGGCGTCTGATCCCAACGTCTCGTGCTTATTTCGCACCTCACAGCCTGAATGTCGGGTGTACCCCTTCATGGTGAGCCCATTACAAAACGTGGGCAACCAGCGCACCTTGCCCAGTGTGCCGGCGGGTGCTGGGATGGTAGGGACGACCGGCGGAAGGGGCCGACCGAAAAAGCCGCGGCCGGCCCGGCTTGGTCCGGCGGCGCCCCAAACACAGGTTCCTTCCCGCACGACCCGGCGTCACCTGTACTCTCCTCCATGTACAACGTGGTTCTCCCTCCAGACCTGGAGCAATTCGCGGCAGAGGCGATCGCGTCCGGTCGTTTCCGGACGGTGGACGAGGTCGTGCGAACCGGAATGGAACTGCTCAGGCGGCGGGAGCAAGCACGCGCCGTGTTCGTGGCGTCGCTTGAAGACGCACAGGCCGAAGCCGAGCGTGACGGCTGGCACAGTCTCGATGATGTGTTGGCGGAGATGGACCGGATCATCGACGCTGCGGAACGCCGCGCTGCTTGAGCGGGCCGGCCCGCTTCTCGCGGCAGGCTTTGCGGAAACCGCTGCGGCGCTTGAGATTATAGAGCACCCAACGGCCGCGCGTAGGCTTCGCGCGGCGCTCGAAACAGCAACGCGGCGGATCGGGCAGCACCCGGAGATCGGCCGTCGAGAACTCGACCTGGCTGACCCGAGATACCGATTTTGGTCAGTGCCGAGATTTCCCTACCTGCTGGTCTATCTTTCTACCCCGTCCCCGCCTTCGACCGTCCGCTTCGTGCATGCGGCGCAGGATCTGGGACCCTTGCCGGCTGACCTGCACGACCCGCCAGAGCGCGACGTCCTGACCTAGGTGTTTGGTCCCAGGATGAGGGGGTGCGGGTTGATTTTGAATGAGGTGGGATCGGCATTCCAGGTCTCACAAATGGCTTGGAAGGGTGTGCGCCATCGGAGGGCTTTGAGGTGCTTTGCGAAGTTGTAGGCGGCGACGAACGCTAGGACAGGGCGCATAGAGTTTGGGTTGTCTCATAATCGAACACCTTGATGGTGGCGTCCTTGATGGTCCGGTTTATCCGCTCGGCCTGACCATTGGTCCTGGGATGATAGGGCTTGGTCAGCCTGTGTTCCATGCCGTGCTCGTCGCAGGCGCGGTCGAACACATGGCGCATGCCGTCCCACTTGGTTGAGGCGTTCTTGGTGAACGCGACGCCGTTTTCGGTCAGCACGGTGTGGATCCGGTAGAGGAACGCCTTGATCACGCTTTGCATGAAGGCGCCGCCGGTGGCCATGTCGGCGGTGGGATGGAACTCGACGTAGACGAACTTGCTGACGCGATCGATGGCCAGGAACATATGAACCTTGCCCTCGGCGGAGCGGAACTGGGCGCTGTCGATGTGGACGTAGCCGATCTTGGTTTCCTTGAGTGCTCGGCGTTTTGAGTTGGCCTCGGCGTCGCGGGGCAGTCGGGAGATGCCGTGACGGAGCAGGCAGCGATGCAGGGCGCTGCGGGTGAGCTTGGGGATGGTGACGATTCACGGGAACCGCTGCAGCGCAAGTAGAAGTAACAACTGGTGTGAGCATGGAGCCTGAGCAGGATACGGGGCCGGCCCGATGCACAGAAAGGCTTGCCGGTTGGAGCGGCCAAAAGAGCCACGCACCAGCACGCGGCCGATTGGGACCAGGGCATCTTGGGCTATACCATGGACTCCGGGACCGCCCGCCAGGTCGGCGCCGGACGCGCTCATCGAATCCGTGCCGACAATGATGAGCAAACGTTCATCCAGCCGATCGCGTCCACGATCGTGGCGCAACCGAAGGCGACTGTCCTCGCGTCGATGCGTTCCGCCCCGGGAACGCCGGCACAGATCTCGGCCAGCGTCGGGCTGCTCAGCTCGAAGGAAACCCGGCACGGTTCAACGACCCGGTACGGTTTGATCGAGGCGCGGCTTCCCACAGCTTCCAGAGCGGCTTCGCGGATGCGGCCGCACGCCACGCTGGGCGCCAGCGACCGGGCGGCGCGTTGCCCCAACGCGGTCTTCACCCGCACGAAGCGGGCTCCCTCGAACAGGCCGCCGCAACTGCGCTCGGTCACGTCATCGCCCGACAGCAGGATCACCGGCACGCCCAACGACCCGGCATAGGCGCCGTAGAACATTGCCTCGGATGCGAGCTGCCCGTTCAGCCGGATGGATGCGAAGGCAAAGCCGTTGGTGGTGTGGGCGAGCACGCCGTAGTCGGCGGCCGGCGCGTGATAGCCGACGCACATCGCCCCAGCGTAGCTGTCGTCAAGACCCGCGAACATGCTCATCGGCTTGATGTTGCCGCGGATCAGTTCGGCGCGCGGGTCGAGCAATTCAGGCAGCAGGTTCACCATCGGCCCATGGCTGTCGTTCACGAGCACCTCGCTGGCCCCGGCGTCGAACGCCCCGGCGACGGCGGCGTTGGCCTCCAGGGTCATCAGTCGGCGTGCCTGCTCGTATTCGGGGTTGCCGGGCTCGCCCTCCTTCGGCGTCACCACGCCGGCAACGCCCTCGATGTCGACCGAAATGTAAATCTTCATGGCGCTGCCTTCAAAACCGGTCACAGGGCGAGCGAGGCCTCGGCGTTGCAGCGGTCCCACATCGCGCGGTAGCCGGCATGGGCGATCGTGTAGCGAGTCTGCTCCAGCCGCTCGATCCATCGTTCGGTGGCTTGCGTCGCCTCCTGCCAGCACCAGCGGACGAACTCTTGCTGCGCCCCCTTAGCGCTGCGCCGGACTGCCACCGATTCGGCATGGAACTGCCGCTCCAAGACATCGAAAGCGGCACGGATTTCTGGCTTCACCTCGCGGTAGCGCGCCATCACCCGGCGGTGCAGGCGCTCGTGGCGCCACCATAGCGAGACGCCATCGTCGCTCCCGGTCGGCTGCAAGGCCACCTCCGGCAGCGCGACGCCGAAGAACAGCGGCTTGAAGATCGACAGGTCGGTGGCCGAGGTGCCAGTCATCCAAACCGTCACGCTGTCGGGCAGCACCTCGCTGATCATGGCGCCGGTGGCGTGCCAGAACCGCTGCGGCGTGGGGCCGGCGTGCATGCACACCCGCACCGCCCGCTCGTCGCCGACCACGTCGTAGGTCGCCTCGTCGCCGACATCGCGCAACACCGCCGCCATGTCGTGCATCGTGATGCGCCCGCGCCGCCCGGCCAGCAGTCCGGCGGCACAGCTCTCGCGTTCGCCGGCGCCAGCCTCGTGCTCGCGCATCGTGTCGGCGAAGCGGGCGCGGAAATCCGCTTTCGGCCCCGCTACCGGCAGCGACGACAAATCCCAGTCATCAGTGATCTGGTAGCGGTTCGAGATCGCCTCGGTGCTGCGCGCGCGCCGCGCCGCCCAGTGATGGCCGGCGCAGTTGACCACCCACGCCTCGGTGCGGTCGGCCACCAGCAGGCCGCTATCGAAGCGATAGTTGCCCATCATCTGCACGTTGCCGCCTTGTCCATATGCCTCGACGTGGTGGCCGACCACCGCGACGGCCTCGCGCGCCGTCGCGGCCCGCTCCAGTGCCAGGCGCAGCAGGTCGAGCACGACGACGCCATCGCGGTCCGCCACTTGGTTGCTGAACGCCGCCTCGTTGCCGATCGCGACACCGTGCTCGTTGCAGCCGATCTCGCCGCCCCAAGCCCAGAACGAGCGGTCGAGGATGACCTCGTGCGTGCGCCGGGCCTGCGGGATGGTCAGGTGGGTGACGCGCACCGCGGCGCCCGGACCATAGTCACGCGCCGGCAAGCGCAGGATCTGCTGTGCCTCGTTGACCTCGGTATCGGCGTTCTTGGCCAGAAGCACCGCTCCGTTCGCGGTGGCGTGAGGCAAGGCCACGATAGTGTCGCACATTTTGCGTTTCTCCTTCAGGCCGGCAGCATTGGGTGCTGGTGGTGATGATCGGTGACGCTCTGGATCGCATGGCCGGCACGGCACAGCAGGGCTTCCGCGCGGTGCGCCGCTACCAGCTGGAAGGCGACAGGCATCCCTTCCGCGGTGAAGCCGCCGGGCAGTGTGATGGTCGGGTGGCCGGTCAGGTTGAACGGGCAAGTGAACGTCAGCAGGTTGTCCATCAGCGCCGCGTCCTCGCCGAGTGCGGCCATGGCTGCAAGCGTCGGGGCTGCGTAGCCCTGCGCCGGGAGCAGCAGCACGTCGATGGCGCCGAAGATCGCGTTGACGCGGCCACGGAGGTCCTCGCGGCGCAGCACGATGCGCTGGTAGTCGAGGCCCGACAGGCCGCGCCCTAGCTCGATCAACCCGGCCAGCGCCGGGCCGTAATCGCCCTGGCGCGCTGGATATGTCTCGGCGTGCGCCACCGCGACCTCGGCGCCGCATAACGGGAACCAGTCCGCGACCGCCTGCCCTACGTCCGGGACCGAGACTTCCAGGACCGTGGCGCCCAGCCCGCGCAGCTCCGCCTCGGCCTCGGCCAGCATGCGGCGCGTCGGCCCGTCGGAGGCGCGCTCCACCCAGGCGCGGTCGATCCCCACGCGCAGGCCGCCGATGCCGCCATCGATCCCGACGGCGAAATCCGGCGCTGCGTCCTGCAGCGCGGTCGGGTCGTGCGGGTCGGGTCCGGCGATGGCCGATAGCATGGCCGCCGCGTCGCGGGCGCTGCGCGTCATCGGGCCGACATGGTCCAGCGTCGCCGCAAGCTCGAATACGCCGTAGCGGCTGACCCGACCCCAGGTCGGCTTCAACCCGGTCAAGCCCTGCGCCGCCGACGGGAAGCGGATCGATCCGCCGGTGTCGGTGCCGAGCGAGCCGAAGCAGAGCCCGGCCGCCGTGGCCACGCCCGAGCCGCTGGAGGACGAACCCGGCCACTGGCCCGCGCCCCACGGGTTCACCGGCGGCGTCACCGTTGGGTGGTGGTCGGCGTAGGCCCCCTCGGTCAGCTCGAGCTTGCCCAGGATGACCGCGCCGGCCTCGCGCAGGCGGCGCACCACGGTCGCGTCCTCGGCCGGGCGATAGTCGCGATGGATGGCGGTGCCGGCAGCGGTCGGGACACCGGCCATCCAGCACAGATCCTTCACCGCCAGCGGGACGCCGTGCAGCGGCCCGCGAACATGGCCGCCGACGATCTCCGCCTCGGCCGCCTTCGCCTCCGCCTGCGCCGAATCCACCAGAACCAGCGCGAAGCTGTGCAGCGCCGGGTCGAGGACCGCGATGCGCTCCAGCATCGCCGTCGTCACCTCGACCGGCGACAATGCGCCCGCGTGCATCCGTGCGGCGAGCTCGGTTAATTCCAGGAACGCGATGTCGTCATGCGTCACAGTGGTTCTCCGGCGACCTCGGTTGCGAAGTGGCAAGCGGACCAACGGCCGCCGGAAAAGCGCACCGGCGGCGGATCGGTGACGCAGACCGGGCGCGCCCGCGTGGTGTTCTGGCACGCGATGAACAGTGCGTTGA
>CAXTVL010000005.1:0-5941 GCA_964247515.1 uncultured Acetobacteraceae bacterium
CCGTCTTGCGGCCGGGTCCGCCCGCCACCCAGCGCGATCACCGCCACGCCCAACGCGCGGGCGTCGATCGCGGTCACGCAACCCGCTTCGGCCGCGAACACCGGCCGCACGCAGCCGGCCCGAGGCAGCCATCGCTCGGGTGCGTCCAGAAAGTCCGCCGGGCCACCCAGCGCCGCCACGCTGCGCGCCAGGCGTTCGGCGGCCGAGCCGTCCGCAAGCCGGCCCTCCGCCAGTGCGCGCCCGTCGGACACGCCGCACAGCGCCAATGCCTCCGCGGCCAGCGCCAGCGTCACTTCGCGCAACCTTGGGTCGCCACGCTGGCCGGTCAGCATGTCCACTGCCTCGCGCACCTCCAGCGCGTTGCCGACGGTGCGGCCGAGCGCCTGGTCCATGTCGGTCAGCAGCGCCGCCGTGGGCAGGCCGGCGCCTGTCGCCACCGACACCAAAGCCCGCGCCAGCGCCCGCGCGTCGTCGAGGCTGGACATGAACGCGCCGGAGCCGGCCTTCACGTCGAGCACCAGCGCTCGGGTGCCCTCGGCCAGCTTCTTCGACAGGATGGAGGCCACGATCAGCGGCAGGCTCTCGACCGTCGCGGTGACGTCGCGGATCGCGTACAGGCGGCGGTCGGCGGGGGCGAGGTCGGCGGTGGCGCCCACGATGGCGCAGCCGGTCTCGCGCACCGCGCGCTCGAACAGCGCCCGCGACGGCTGGCTCTGGTAGCCGGGGATCGCGTCCATCTTGTCGAGCGTGCCGCCGGTGTGGCCGAGGCCGCGGCCGGACAGCATCGGCACGTAGCAGCCGCAGGCCGCCAGCAGCGGCGCCAGCACCAGGCTCACCTTGTCGCCGACGCCGCCGGTCGAGTGCTTGTCGACCACCGGGCCGTCGAGGCCGGGCCAGGCCAGCGTGATGCCGGAATCGCGCATCGCGAGCGTGAGCGCCACGGTTTCCTCGGTCGCCATGGCGCGCCACAGCACCGCCATCGCGAACGCCGCCGCCTGGCCCTCGGTAACGCTGCCGTCGCACAGGCCGGCGATGAACGCCGCGATCTCGGCGGGGCCGAGGGCATGGCCGTCGCGCTTACGCCGGATGACCTCCTGCGGCAGCAGCATCAGGCAAGGTGGTCCGGCCCGAAGCTGTCGGGCAGCAGTTCCGCCATGGTGCTGGTCAGCAGCACTGCGCCGGAGGCGTCGACCATGCGGACCGTCATGTCGGGGGCGGCGAACTCGCGCAGCTTCTGCCGGCAGCCGCCGCAGGGCGTGCAGGGCATCGTGCCGCCGCCGGCGACCACGGCCGCCACGATGCGCCGCCGCCCGGCGGCCACCATCGCGGCGATGGCGCCGGCCTCGGCGCAGGTGCCTTGCGGGTAGGCCGCGTTCTCGACGTTGCAGCCGGCATGGACGCTGCCGTCCTCGCAGCGCAACGCGGCGCCCACGGCGAATTTCGAGTACGGAACGTAGGCCCGGTCGCGCATCCCCACCGCCGCCGCGATCAACTCGTCGTCCATGCTCAACGCTCCTTCACGTAGGGGATGCCGCTGGCGCGCGGCGGGATGGCGCGGCCGAAGAAGCCGGCCAGCAGCACCACGGTCAGCATATACGGGATCGCCTGCACCAACTGCACCGGCAACACGCCCACTCCCGGCACCACGGCACCTTGCAGGCGGATCGCCGCCGCGTCGAGGAAGGCGAACAGCAGGCAGGCGGCGAGCGTGGGGAACGGCCGCCACCTACCCAGGATCACCGCGGCCAGCGCCAGGTAGCCGCGCCCGCCGGTCATGTCGCGGATGAAACCGGCCGATTGCGCGGTCGCGATGTACGCGCCGGCGATGCCGCACAGCCCGCCCGCGATCAGCACCGCGCGGTAGCGCAGCCCGGCCACGCCCACGCCCGCGGTGTCGACCGCGGCCGGGTTCTCGCCCGCCGCGCGCAGCCGCAGGCCGAACCGGGTGCGATACAGCGTCCACCACGCCAGCGGCACCAGCAGCAGCGCCGGGGGCGTCAGCACGCTGACCCCGCCCATCGTCGCGAACCGCGCCGATTGCGGCAGCGCGGGGGTGTTGCCGCCCTGCGCGAACCAGGCGAGGCCCAGCGTCGCCGTCAGGCCCTGCACCAGGATGTTGATCGCCATGCCGGAGACCACCTGGTTGCCGCGCTGGCTGATGCAGACGAAGCCGTGCAGCAGGCCGAGCAGGCCCGCCACCAGCACCGCCGCGAGCAGGCCCAGCCAGGCGCTGCCGCTGATCGCCGCCATCGCGGCGGCGGCGAACGCGCCGGCCAGCATCTTGCCTTCCAGGCCGATGTCGACGATGCCGGACCGCTCGCTGAACAGCCCGGCCAGCGCCGCCAGCACCAGCGGCACCGACACCCGCAGCGTCGCCGCCAGCAGCGGCAGCGCCTCGTTCACCGGGCGCGCCCGACGATCGCGCGCCCGACGATGGCGCGCACCAGCAGCGGGCGCAGCAGCAGCGCGAGGCCGCCGGTGGTCAGGATCACCAGCCCCTGTATCGCAACCACCAAGTTGCTCGAGATCTTCGGCAGGTCGAACGCCATCTCGGCGCCGCCCTGGTACAGCGCCCCGAACAGGATCGCCGCCAGCAGGATGCCGACCGGGTGGTTGCGCCCCATCAGCGCCACCGCGATGCCGGTGAAGCCGTAGCCGGCGGTGAAGCCCACCTGCAGCTTGTGCTGGGCGCCCAGCACCTCGTTGACGGCGACGCCGCCGGCCAGCGCGCCCGAGAACAGCATCGCCCGCACCACTTGCCGCCCGGGATCGATGCCCGCGTACAGCGCCGCGCGCGGGCTGGCACCGACCACCCGCAGCGCGTAGCCCCAGCGCGTGTGCCAGACCACCAGCCAGACCAGCCCCAACGCCGCCAGCGCCAGCGCGAAGGCGGCGTTGAGCGGGGTCGACGGCGCCGCCGCGATCATGGCGTGCAATGACGGCAAGGCCGCGGCCGGCGCGAACACCCGCGTCTCGGGCGACATCTGTCCCGGTGCGATCAGCACGTTGACCAGCAGGTAGACCATCAGCGCGTAGGCGATGAAGTTGAACATGATGGTGGTGATGACGACGTGGCTGCCGCGCCGCGCCTGCAGCCAGCCCGGGATCGCCGCCCACCCGGCGCCGAACAGCGCCGCCCCCGCGACCGCCAGCGGCAGCAGCAGCCAGGCGGGCAAGCCGGGCAGGGCGAGGCAGACCAGGGCGGCACCCAGGCCGCTGAGATAGGCCTGGCCCTCGACGCCGATGTTGAACAGCCCGGCGTGGAACGCGACCGCGACCGCCAGGCCCGCGAACACCATGTCGGTTGTATAATACAGCGTGTAGCCGATCGCCTCGCCGTCGCCGAACGCACCGCGCGCCAGCGCCACGACCGCGTCGAGCGGGCTGCTGCCGGTCGCCAGCACCACCAGCGCCGCCAGGCCGAGCGCCAGGGCCAGGTTCATCAGCGGCAGCAGCACGTAGTCCGCCCACCACGGCAGCGCCGCCGCCGGACCGCTCACGCCGGAACGCCGGCCATCATCAGGCCCAATTGCCGCTCGTCGGTCGCCTCCGGCCGCACCTCGCCCACGATCTGCCCGCCCGACATCACCAGGATGCGGTCGGACAGGCGCATGATCTCGTCGAGCTCGACCGAGACCAGCAGCACCGCGCCGCCGCGCGCGCGCATGTCCAGCAAGCGGCGATGGATGAAGTCGATGCCGCCGATGTCGACGCCGCGCGTCGGCTGCCCCACCAGCAGCACCATCGGCGCGCGCTCCATCTCGCGCGCCAGCACCAGCTTCTGCTGGTTGCCGCCGGAGAAGTTGGCGGTGCGCAGGCGGGGCAGGGCGGGCGCCACCTGGTATTCGCGCATCAGCGCCCCGGTGTGCCGCTCGACCCGGCCCCAGTCGAGCAGCGGGCCGCGCCCGTATGCCGGGTTCTGGTGATGGCCCAGCATGGCGCTCTCGCGCGCCGCGAACGCCGGCACCAACCCAGTCCGCAGCCGGTCCTCCGGCACGTGCGCCAGGCCCAGGGCGCGCATCCCGGACGGGGTGTGCCCGTCCGCCGGCTGGCCCGCGACACGGATGCGCCCGCTCGCCGGCCGCATCCCGGCCAGCGCCTCCAGCAACTCGGTCTGGCCGTTGCCGGAGACGCCGGCGATGCCCACCACCTCGCCGCCATGCACCGCGAAGCTGACGTCGCGCACCCGCTCCACTCCGGCCGCGTCGCGGACCGTGAGGTGGTCCACCCGCAACAGCGCGTCACCCTGCTCGATCATCGGCTTGCCGAGGCCCGCCGCCAGCTTGCGGGCGATCATCAGCTCGCCCAGCTCGGCGGCCGTAGTGGTGGCGGTGTCGCGGTGCGCCACCATGCGGCCGGCGCGCATCACGCTGACCCGGTCCGTGACCGCCATGATCTCGCGCAGCTTGTGCGTGACCAGCAGCACCGTCTTGCCCTGCGCCCGCAGCGCCGCAAGCACGCGGAACAAATCGGCCGCCTCCTGCGGCGTCAGCACCCCGGTCGGCTCGTCGAGGATCAGGATGCGGGCACCCCGGTGCAGCGCCTTCAGGATCTCGACCCGCTGCTGCGTCCCTACGGGCAGCGCGCCCACCGTCGCGTCGGGGTCGACGTCGAGTCCATACTCGGCACCCAGCCGGCGCAGGCTGTCGCGTGCGGCGGCGGCATGGCGGCGCAGCAGGCTGCCGCCTTCCACGCCCAGCATGACGTTCTCCAGCACCGTCATGCTGTCGATCAGCATGAAGTGCTGGTGCACCATGGCGATGCCGGCGGCGATCGCTGCGTGGCTGTCCGGGATCGGCGTCTCGCGGCCGTGGATCAGGATCGTTCCCGAATCGGCGGTGTAGAAGCCGTACAGGATGCTCATCAGCGTCGACTTGCCGGCGCCGTTCTCGCCGATCAGCCCATGCACGCTGCCGGCGCGCGCCGCGAGGTCGACGGCCTGGTTGGCGTGGACGGAGCCGAACCGCTTGTCGATCCCGCGCAACTCGACCGCTACATCGGGCAGGAATTGTCCGCCATGTAGTCGTGGACCTTGATCTTGCCGCTCACGATGTCGGCGGCGTCCTGGGCGATCTTCGCCTTCGCCTCGGGCGTGACCAGGGCCGCGTTCTCGGCATCGAACGCCAGTGCCACGCCGCCGTCGGACAGGCCCAGCACCGAGACGCCCGGCTTCCAGGTGCCGTCGCGCGCCGCGGTGAACGACTTCTCGGTGGCGACGTCGACCCGCTTCATCATCGAGGTCAGCATGTGCCCGGCGTGCAGGTAGTTCTGGTTGCTGTCGACACCGATGCCGAGCTTGCCGGCGTCGGCCGCGGCCTGCAGCACGCCCAGCCCGCTCGACCCGGCGGCGGCGAAGATCACCCCGGCGCCGCGCTGCATCTGGCTGCGCGCCAGCTCGCCGCCGCGCACCGGGTCGTTCCAGGCGGCGGGCGTGGTGCCGGTCATGTTCTGCAGCACGTCGATCTTGGGATCGACCGACCGCGCGCCTTGCGTGTAGCCGCAGGCGAAGCGGCGGATCAGCGGGATGTCCATGCCGCCCACGAACCCCACCTTGCCGCCATGCGCGGTCATCGCCGCGAGCACGCCGGCGAGGTACGACCCTTCCTGTTCGCGGAACAGGATCGACTGCACGTTGGGCGCCTCGACCACGCTGTCGATGATCGCGAAATGGGTCTGCGGGAACTCCTTCGCCACGGTCGCCAGCGGGCCGGACTGGTCGAAGCCCACCGCCAGCACCGGGTCGAAGCCGCGCTTGGCGAAGGTGCGCAGCGCCTGCTCGATCTGGCTGCTGTTCTGCGGCTCGAAGTCGCGCACCGCGACGCCGGTCGCCTTGGTGAAGGCGGCGGCGCCGCTGTTGACGCCCTCGTTGAAGCTCTTGTCGTACTTGCCGCCGAGGTCGAACACGATCGCGGGCTTCACCTCGGCGGGGGGCGGGGCGGGG
>CAXTVL010000005.1:5951-22342 GCA_964247515.1 uncultured Acetobacteraceae bacterium
TGGGCTCCCTGCCCCGCGCGGGCCCCCCGTCTCGGGGGGTCCCCGGGGGCGGCGCCGGCCGGCCGGCCGGCGCCGGTCGCGGCCAGCACCGTGGCGAGCAGCAGGCGTCGGATCATGGCGGTTCCCCGGCTGGTGAGGCGGCAGGCTGTCCCGGGCGCGACCAGGCTGTCAATCGCGCACGCGGAGTACGCGCTTGCAGGGACGCGCCCGGCTGCCTAGCTTGCGGCCGCTGGCGTCGGGGCGTGGCGCAGCCTGGTAGCGCGCGTGTTTTGGGTACACGAGGCCGCCGGTTCGAGTCCGGCCGCCCCGACCAGCCACCGCCAGAGGAGACCGCCGGATGACCCGGGCCCGCATCTACCAACTGCCCAAGAGCTCGATGCAGTCGGGCTTCGGCAACACGCGCAACTGGGTGCTCGAGTTCGAGATGGCCGAGGCGCGGCGGGTCGAGCCGCTGATGGGCTGGATCAGCAACGGCGACACCCGCCAGCAGCTTCGGCTGTTCTTCAACGAACTGGCCGAGGCGACCGCCTATGCCGAGAGCCAGGGCCTCGCCTACGAGGTCGCTGTGCCGCACGAGCGCAAGATCAAGCCGAAAGCGTACGCCGATAACTTCAAGTTCGGCCGGATGGAGAACTGGACGCACTAACGCAGGAGGCAATAATCCTGTGTGACATCGCGTTCCCGTCCTTGCCAAAGCGGCGCCCTTAGCTCAGTTGGACAGAGCAGCAGCCTTCTAATCTGCGGGTCGGTGGTTCGAGTCCACCAGGGCGCGCCACCTCACCTCGATCGGACGTTCCCATGAGCCTGGAGCCGCGCATCGCCGCCGTGACCGAGCGCATCGCGGCGCGCAGCCGCGACACCCGCGCGGCCTACCTGGCGCGGATCGAGGCTGCCGCCCAGGGCGGGCGTCGCGGCCGGCTCGGCTGCGCCAACCAGGCGCACGCCTTCGCCGCCAGCGGCCCGGTCGACAAGGCGCGGCTGGTGGCCGGCCAGGTGCCCAACCTCGCCATCGTCACCGCCTACAACGACATGCTCTCGGCGCACCAGCCGTACGAGCGCTTCCCCACGCTCATCCGCGACGCCGCGCGCGCCGTGGGCGCCACCGCCCAGGTCGCGGGTGGCGTGCCCGCGATGTGCGACGGGGTGACGCAGGGCGAGGCGGGGATGGAGCTGTCGCTGTTCTCGCGCGACGTGATCGCGCTCTCGACCGCGGTCGCGCTGTCGCACCAGACCTACGACGCCGCGGTCTATCTCGGCATCTGCGACAAGATCGTGCCCGGCCTGGTGATCGGAGCGCTCTCGTTCGGCCACCTGCCGGCGGTGTTCGTGCCCGCCGGCCCGATGGTGTCCGGCCTGCCCAACGACGAGAAGGCGCAGGTGCGACAGGCGCACGCCGAGGGCCACGCCAGCCGCGCCGAGCTGCTGGCGGCCGAGATGGCGTCGTACCACGGCCCCGGCACCTGCACCTTCTACGGCACCGCCAACACCAACCAGATGCTCATGGAGATCATGGGCCTGCACCTGCCCGGCAGCAGCTTCGTCAATCCCGGCACCGCGCTGCGCGACGCGCTCACCGTCGAGGCGGCGCGGCGCGCTCTGTCGCTGTCGGTCACGGGCAACCGCTACACCCCGGTCGGCCGGGTGCTGGACGAGCGGGCGTTCGTCAACGGCGTGGTCGGGCTGCACGCGACCGGCGGCTCGACCAACATGACCATCCACCTGGTCGCGATGGCCGCGGCGGCCGGCATCGAATTGACCTGGGACGATTTCGCCGATTTGGCCGAGGCGGTGCCGTTGCTGGCGCGGGTCTACCCGAACGGGCGCGCCGACGTGAACCACTTCCACGCCGCCGGCGGCATGGCGTTCCTGATCCGCGAGCTGCTGGCGGGCGGCCTGCTGCACGCCGACGTCACGACGGTGTGCGGCGAGGGGCTGGCCGGCTACGTCGCCGAGCCCTGGCTCGACGCCTCGGGCCACGTCGCCTGGCGGGAGCCGCCGGTGGCCAGCGGCGACCGCTCGGTGCTGCGCGGCGTGGCCGAGCCGTTCCAGGCGACCGGCGGCCTGCGGGTGCTCGACGGGCCGCTCGGGCGCGCCGTGATCAAGACCTCCTCGGTGCGGGCCGACCGGCACGTGGTCGAGGCGCCGGCGCTGGTGTTCGACAGCCAGGAGGCGTTGCAGGCGGCGTTCAGGGCCGGGGCGCTCGACCGCGACGTGGTGGCGGTGGTGCGCTTCCAGGGGCCGCGCGCCAACGGGATGCCCGAGCTGCACAAGCTGATGCCGCCGCTGGGCGTGCTGCAGGACCGCGGCCGGCGCGTGGCACTGGTGACGGACGGACGGCTGTCGGGCGCCTCGGGCAAGGTGCCGGCGGCGATCCACGTGACCCCCGAGGCGGCCTGCGGCGGCGACATCGCCCGGCTGCGCGACGGCGACCTGGTGCGGGTCGACGCGCCGGCGGGCCGGCTGGAAATACTGGTCGATGCCGACGCCTGGGCCGCGCGCACCCCGGCGCCGTCGCCGGGCGGCCACGATCTCGGGGTGGGGCGGGAGCTGTTCGCGGCGTTCCGTGCCAATTCGGCCGCCGCCGACCGAGGTGCCAGCATCTTCTGAGCCGCGTCCGCTGCCCTGTGGCCGGCGTGCAACAACGCACCAAGAACGATTTCCTAGCACTTCGAACTTGACTGAAGTTCCCCGGAATCAGCGCGGATGCCGGTGGATTTCCCGAGGATTCTTTTACCCAAACCTGAATCTGTTAAGATTCTTGCTTAACCAAAATGGTTTTGACAATCCGTTCATGTTGCACTACAGCAACGAGGGCACTGGAACGGATTTGCGCAGATGGCTGGTAATTCCACGGTAGTTTCGACGGGCAGCGCCACGGTCGCCACGACCGGCACCCAGACCGGGCGTGTGCTGACCCGCCTGAACGCGTTAATCACTTCCAGCAACGCGATCGCGAACCCGACCGTCTACGACCCGACCGTCAGCAATGGTTCCGCCACCATCGCGGAGTAGGCCACCCCCGGCCTGTACGTGGTGGCCGACAGCGCGCCGGCCGCGATCAGCATCGAGGGCAGCGCCGCCGGCGTCATCCTGGCGCCGAACAGCAACGTGACGCTCACCGGCGGCGACGCCAACACCGCGGTCGCCTCGCAGGGCTTGCTCGACTATTCCGGCAACGCCGGCCTGATCGACGCGTTCGGCGACAACTCGCGCCTCAACGTCACCGGCGACAACGCCAGCGTCGGTGTCGGTGGCAGCAACATGACGGTGACGCTGGGCGGCGTCGGGCAGAGCCTCTACGTCGATGCCGGCACCAGCGGGGTGTTCACCCAGAATGGCTCCGGCGCCGCGATCCAGATCGGCTCCGGCTCCGTGACCGGGGCCAGCGCCGCCGACAGCGTGACCGCGCAGTTCCAGTTGAACGGCGGCAACGCGGTGACGCTCGGCAGCTCGTCGGTGTCCAGCGTGCTGGTGCTGCACGACACCGCCAACACGATCAGCGCCATGGCCGGGCGCAGCTACGTGTTCGCCCAGACCGGCGGCGCCGACTACTACGGCAACGACGCGGCGGTGTTCTTCGTCGGCGCCACCACCGTGGCGGCGGTCTCGACGGTGTTCGGCGGCAGCGGCAACGACACCGTCTACGGCGGCAGCGGCGTCAACTACACCGCGGGCTCCGGCAACAACGTCTTCAACAGCGGCCTCGCGGCGAACAACACGGTGCGCGCGCTGCACTCGACGATCACCGCCACGACCGGGCACGACACCCTGTTCGGGAGCACCGCCGGCGACCAGATCAACCTCAACGGCGGCACCGAGCTGTTCGTGGGCGGCGGCGGCGCCGACACGATGCTGGGCGGCTCGATCACGCCCACGGTGTTCGGCGCGGCGGGCGAGGACCTGAAGCTGATCGGCACCCACGGCGCCTTCGCGGTGGCCTTCGGCGACAGCAGCACGATCGACGGCAGCCTCGCCAACCAGGGCGGCACGTTCTTCTCCGCCAACTACCGCGGCATCGGCAACACCACGCTGGTCGGCTCGCTGGTGGCGCCGTCGCCGTACGAGGCCGACAAGTTCATCGTCGGCAGCGTGGTCGGCGGCGCCAACACGGTGCACACCGTCACCATCGACAACTTCCAGTCCGGCGACTCGTTCTTCCTCAGCGGCTACGGCGCCGCCGACGCGGCGACGTTCCAAGCCGCGGTCGCCGCCGCCAACGCCAGCGGCAGCAAGCTGTCGTTCACCCTGTCCGACAACACGACGGTCACGTTCACCAACCACCACCCGACCGCGACCTTCGACGGCGGCACCACGGCGCTGTAGTCCGGCGGGGCCTTGCCGTCCGGCCAGCGACATGCGACTCCCAGGCGAAAGTCAGGGAGCGCGTCCATGGTCGTGGGCAACGACGCCGCCGCCCCGGGGGCCGTCGCATGATCCGCCCGGTGGGTGAGCAAATGTTCGCGCGCGCGGTCATGCGCCTTGGATGTTGACCCGGAGGCGGATCGGGCGCGTTCGCCCGCCCGCCGTCAGCAGGCGCTGCGGGCGGCATGGTTGTACTACGTCGCCGGCCGAACGCAGGACGAGATCGCGCTCGAACTCGCGATCTCGCGGCAAAGTGCGCAGCGGCTGGTGGCGCGCGCGGTCGCCGACAAGCTGATCCGGTTCCGCTTCGATCATCCACTGGCCACCTGTATGCAGTTGGGCGAGCGGCTCTCCGAGCGCTACCGCCTGCGCTATTGCAGCGTGGTGCCGACCCTGCACGGGGCGGCCGAGGACTACGCCGCGATCGCCATCGCCGGCGCGCAATACCTGGAGCACTGGTTCGCGCAGCGGCAGCCGCTGGTGATCGGCTTCTCGACCGGGCGCACGCTGCGCGCCATCGCCGGCGAGATGGCGCCGATCGAGGCGCCGCAGCACAAGGTGTTCTCGGTCTGCGGCACGATCGCCTGGAACGGCCGCGCCGGCTGGTACGAGCCGGTCATGCGCATCGTGGAGCGCACCGGGGCGCAGTTCTTCCCGATGCCGATGCCGGTCGTGGTCGAGACGCTGGCCGAGCGGGACCTGATGCAGACCCAGCGGCCGTACCGCATCCTGAGCGAACTCGCCTTGCAGGCGCGCTGCCTGATGGTGGGCATCGGCCATATCGGCTGGCGGGCGCCGCTGCATCTGGGAGGCTTCATCACCGACCTCGAACTCACCGCGCTGATCGAGGCCGGCGCGGTGGGCGAGATCGGCGGCCGCTCGTACGACAGCGACGGGCATTTCATCGACCATCCAGTGAACGCCCGTGTGGTGACGCTGCCGCTGGCCGATCCGACCGGCTGCGTCAGGGTGGGCGTCGGCGGCGGGTCGGCCAAGGTGGCCGCCATCAAGGCGGCCTTGGCGGGGAGCTTGGTAAACGGGCTCATCACCGACGAGACGACTGCGGCGGCGGTGCTCGGCGACACTTGACGATCCGCAGCAGAAATGGCCTTCTGTCTCCTAGCTGGGCATAAGCTCAGAGCAGGGAGGATGACGGATGACGCGCGGAACTCGTCTGGCGGCCGGTGCGGTCGCGGCCACGGCTGGCGTGCTGGGTCTGGGTCTGGCCCAGGCCTCCGCCGCCACCATCACCATCGCCACGGTCAACAACTCGCAGATGGTCGAGATGCAGAAGCTCTCTCCGACCTGGGAGAAGCAGACCGGCCACAAGATCAATTGGGTGGTGCTCGAGGAGAACGTGCTGCGCCAGCGCGTGACCACCGACATCGCGACCAAGGGTGGCCAGTTCGACGTCGTCACGATCGGCTCGTACGAGACCCCGATCTGGGGCAAGCAGGGCTGGCTCAAGCAGATGGACGGCCTGCCGGCCGCCTACCAGATCGACGACGTGTTCCCCTCGGTGCGCCAGGCGCTCTCGGTGGGCGACAAGCTGTACGCGCTGCCGTTCTACGCCGAGAGCTCGTTCACCTACTACCGCAAGGACCTGTTCGACGCCGCCGGGCTGAAGATGCCCGACCAGCCGAAATACACCGAGATCCAGCAGTTCGCCGAAAAGCTCACCGACAAGAGCAAGCAGCAATACGGCATCTGCCTGCGCGGCAAGGCCGGCTGGGGCGAGAACATGGCGTTCTTCGACACGCTGGTGAACACCTTCGGCGGCCGCTGGTTCGACGAGAAATGGGTGCCGCAGCTCGACACCAAGCCGTGGCACGACGCCGCCACCTTCTACGTCAACATGCTGACCAAGTACGGCCCACCGGGAGCCACCTCGAACGGCTTCAACGAGAACCAGGCGCTGTTCGCGACCGGCCACTGCGCCATGTGGATCGACGCGACATCGGGCGCCGGCTTCATCTTCGACAAGAGCACCAGCCAGGTCTCCGACAAGACCGCGTTCGCGGCCGCCCCCACCGCGGTCGTCCCGAACGGCGCCAACTGGTTCTGGTCCTGGGCCATGGGCGTGCCGACGACGTCGAAGCAGTCCGACGTGGCGCAGCAATTCCTGGCCTGGTCCACCTCGGGCGACTACATCAAGCTGGTCGGGCAGACCGACGGCTGGGGCGTGGCCCCTCCGGGCACCCGCAAGTCCACCTATGCCAACGCCGACTACCTGAAGGCGGCGCCTTTCGCCGCCACCGTCGAGAAGGCGATCGCGTCCGCCGACCTGGCGCACCCGACCGCGCAGCCGGTGCCGTACACCGGCGTGCAATACGTGGCGATCCCGGAGTTCCAGTCGATCGGGACCACGGTCGGGCAGATGATGGCGGCGACGCTGACCGGGCAGATGGGGGTCGACGACTTCCTGAAGCAGGCGCAAGCCTCGGTCGCGGCGACCATGCAGCAGGCCGGCTACACGCAGTAGCCGGGTTCGTCCGGCGGGCCTGAGGAAGCTCTTCAGGCCCGTGTTCGCGCACAGGGAGGTGGTCGGTGGCAAAAGTCGCCAAGCAGAACATCGGAGGCGGCGTCCGCACCTTGCCGCTGGTGGCGCCGTCGGTCGGGCTGCTGCTGGCCTGGTCGCTGATCCCGCTGGCGATGACGCTGTATTTCTCGTTCCGTCGCTACAACCTGCTCAACCCGATCATCCACGGCTGGGCCGGCGGCAACAACTACCTGTACCTGCTGCGCGACCCGGCGCTGTACTCGGCGCTGGGTGTCACCGTGTTCCTGCTGGCCGCGGTGCTGATCATCAGCATCGGCCTGGCCGCGGTGCTGGCCTCGGTGTTCGCCAACACCTTCCCCGGCCAGGGCATCGCGCGGGTGCTGATGATCTCGCCGTTCTTCGTCATGCCGACGGTGAGCGCCCTGGTCTGGAAGAACCTGCTGATGCACCCGGTCAACGGGCTGTTCGCGTTCTTCGCGCGCAGCCTGGGGTTCCAGGGGGTCGACTGGTTCGGCCGCTTCCCGCTCAGCTCGGTGATCGTCATCGTCGCCTGGGAGTGGCTGCCGTTCGCCTTCCTGATCCTGTTCACCTCGCTGCAATCGCTCGACGAGGAGCAGCTCGAGGCGGCGCACCTGGACGGCGCCGGGCCGTTGTCGGTGTTCTGGAGCATCCAGGTGCCGCACATGAGCCGCTCGCTGTCGGTCGTGGTGATGATGGAGACGATCTTCCTGCTCGGCACCTTCGCCGAGATCTATGTCACCACCTCGGGCGGGCCCGGTATCGCCACCACCAACCTCGCCTTCCTGATCTACCAGCGCGCGCTGCTGGCGTTCAACGTCGGCGGCGCCTCGGCGGCCGGCGTCATCGCCATCGTGCTGGCCAACGTGCTGGCGGTGTTCCTGGTGCGCACGATGGCGCGGAGGCTCGACGTATGAACGCCAACAAGAGCCACCCGGTCGCCGGCATCATCGCCTGGCTGGCGGCACTGCTGATGTTCGGCCCGATCGCCTGGATGACGTTGGCCAGCTTCAAGACCGAGGTGCAGGCGGTGCAGACCCCGCCGCTGCTGTTCTTTTCGCCCACGGTCGAGAACTACCGGGCGATCTTCGCCCAGGCGGACTACCTCGCCTACGCGCTGAACAGCGTCATCATCGCCTTCGGCTCGTCGTTGCTGATCCTGGCGCTCGCGGTGCCGTGCGCCTTCGCCATGGCGTTCTACCCGACCCCGCGCACCCGCGGCACGCTGTTGTGGATGTTGTCGACCAAGATGCTGCCGGCGGTGGGCGTGCTGGTGCCGATCTACCTGCTGGGCCGCGACACCGCGCTGCTCGACACCCGGACCCTGCTGGTCGTCGTCTACATCCTGAGCAACCTGCCGATCGCGGTCTGGATGCTGTTCACCTTCTTCCGCGAAACGCCCAAGGACATCATCGAGGCGAGCCGGATCGATGGCGCCACCGTGCGCCAGGTGATCTTCGTGGTGCTGCTGCCCTTGGTCATGCCGGGCATCGCATCGACCGGGTTGCTGCTGGTGATCCTGAGCTGGAACGAGGCGTTCTGGAGCCTCAACCTGTCGGCGCACGACGCGGCGCCGCTGACCGCGTTCATCGCCTCGTTCTCGGCGCCGCAGGGGCTGTTCTGGGCCAAGCTGTCGGCGGCGTCGGTGCTTGCCATCGCCCCCATCCTGGTGTTCGGCTGGGTGAGCCAGCGCCAGTTGGTGCGCGGCCTGACGTTCGGCGCCGTCAAGTAACAGGAGAGCGACCATGTATCTGCAGAAGTTCGACCTGACCGGCCGGGTGGCCGTCGTGACCGGCGGCGGGCAGGGGATCGGGTTCGCCTGCGCGCAGGCGCTGGGCGAGGCCGGTGCTCGCGTCGTCGTGGCCGACATGCGCGCCGAGCGGGTCGACGACGCGGTGGCCAAGCTGAAGGCGCTGGGCGCCGACGCCTCGGGCGCCACGCTGGACGTGACCGACAGTGCCGGGGTCGAGGCGCTGGCCGGCAAGCTCGAGAGCGAGCGGGGCGGCGCCGCGATCCTGGTGAACAACGCCGGCATCGCCGACAGCGACGTCCGCGCCGAGGACACCAGCGACGCGCACTGGCGCAAGCACATCGCGGTGAACCTGGACGGCCTGTTCTGGTGCTGCCGCTCGTTCGGCAAGCGGATGCTGGAGCGCGGCTCCGGGAGCATCGTCAACATCGGCTCGATGTCCGGCTTCATCGTCAACAAGCCGCAGCCGCAATCGTTCTACAACGCCTCCAAGGCGGCGGTTCACCACCTCACCAAGTCACTGGCCGCTGAGTGGGGAGCGCGCGGGGTGCGCGTCAACGCGGTGGCGCCCACCTACATCGAGACGCCGCTCACCGTGTTCGGCATGGAGAACAAGGCGATGGCGCAGACCTGGCTCGACATGACCCCGATGGGCCGGGTCGGCCAGCCCGAGGAGATCGCGAGTTGCGTGCTGTTCCTCGCCTCCGACGCCGCGAGCCTGCTGACCGGCAGCATCGTGGTGGCCGACGGCGGCTACACCTGCTGGTGAGCCGTCCCGTGCGGCGCTGACGCGCCCTCCCGCCGTCGCTATTTCGGCCTGCTGGTCCGCCGCGGCCAGCCGCCGCCCCGGCGGATGACCATGCCGGTCTCCGGATTCGTTTCGCCCCAACTCGACCACATTGGACGGGCACGCTATCCCGCGCGTTGCGTGGCACGCACATTGCGTTCGACGCCAGCAACGGATTGCTGTACTGTAACTAGTGTCTGTCATGTTACACTTTATTGTGACAGCCTAACAGAGTGGGCGTGGAGGTCTTATGGGGCGGTTCTTGGTCACTGGCGGTGCCGGGTTTGTCGGGAGCCACGTCGTCGCGGCGCTCCACGATCGGGGCGACGAGGTCGTGGTCATCGACAATCTCTCGATGGGGCACCGGGAGGCGGTGCCGCCCGATGTGGAACTGGTCGTGGCCGACCTGCTGGCGCCCGGGCTGCTGGATGCCGTGCTGGGCCGCGGCCGCTGGGACGGCGTGCTGCATTTCGCGTCCCTGTCGCTGGTGGGCGACAGCATGCAGCGGCCGTTGCACTACCTGCTGGAGAACGGCAGCGCCGGCCTGCACCTGATCGCGGCGTGCGTGCGGCACAAGGTCCCGCGCTTCGTGCTGTCGTCGACGGCGAACCTGTTCGGCGCCCCTGACGTCATCCCGATCGGCGAGAGCGCGCCGATGGACCCGCATTCGCCCTATGGCGAGAGCAAGTTGATCCTGGAGCGCGCCCTGCGCTGGGCCGACCAGTTGCACGGCTTTCGCAGTGCCTGCCTGCGCTACTTCAACGCCGCCGGAGCCGACGAACGGGGCCGGCTGGGCGAGGACCACTCGCCCGAGACCCACCTGATCCCCCTGGTGATCGACGCCGCGTTGGGCCGTGGCGACGAGGTTTCGCTGTTCGGCACCGATTACCCGACCCCCGACGGGACCTGCATCCGAGACTACGTGCATGTCTCCGACCTGGCGCGCGCGCACCTGCTGGCGCTCGACCAGTTGCGCGACCGCAGCGTCACCTACAACCTCGGCAACGGCCGGGGTTTCTCGGTGCGCGAGGTGATCAAGGCGGTGGAGCAAGTGAGCGGGCGCGCCGTGCCGGTGCGCGCCGCGCCGCGCCGCGCCGGCGATCCGCCGATCCTGGTCGCCGCCTCCGACCTGATCCGCCGCGACACCGGATGGGCACCTCGGTTCGTCGATCTCGGCGACATCGTGCGTACCGCCTACGAGTGGCGGCGCGACCACCCGCAAGGCTATGTCTCGCACCCCGGTCTGCGCCTGGCAACGTCGGCGGCTGCGTAGGACGGACTCCAGTGACCCACTGGCATTGGCGACGAGGCGGCGGCGAGCGGCCGCCGAGCGAGGCTGAGGCGGAGCACAACAATTTCACGCCACTCCGCCTGGCGCTGGCCCTGCTGGTGGTGTTCGGCCACTTCAAGCTGCTGTCGGGGACGCAGGAACCCGGCGTTCCGTTCAACTTCGCCGATGCCGCCGTCTACGCCTTCTTCGTCGTGAGCGGCTTCCTGATCGCCGGCAGCTACGAGCGCTCCTCGACGCTGCGCGGCTACCTGTTCCGCAGGGTCTTCCGTCTCTACCCGATGTATGCCTGTGTCGTCCTGGCGCAGGCTGCCGTGCTGGCCGGGGCGGCCTGCCAGCGCGACGGCTTCGCCGCGACCATCGAGCCTGCTTTACGTTATGTAAGCGTAAACCTGGTCTTCGCCAACTTCCTGCAATACGACGTGGGCGGCGTGCTCGACCATCTGCGGGTGCCGGGTCTCAACCCGAGCCTGTGGACGTTGAAGATCGAGATCGGCTTCTACTTCGTGGCGCCCCTGATCTGCGAGGCGAAGCGCCGGTGGGGCTGGCCGGTGTTGGTGGCGCTGTTCCTGCTCTCGGCAGGCTACTCCGTCGCCCTCACCCATGGCGGGGAGTTGCGGCTGGCCAAGCAACTGCCAGGGCAATTGCAATACTTCATCGTTGGCATGGCGCTGCATTACTACGGGGCGCATTTCCGCCCCGGCACGGCGTGGGCGCTCGCCGTGGGCGCCGGGTTCCTGGTGCTCTGGACGTTCGTGCCGCAGCCGCCGCCGGTGCTGTTGCCGCTGCTGGTGGGGCTGTTCGTCGCCGCGGTGGCGCTGTGGCTGCCGGCGATCGGCCTCGGGCTCGACGTGTCCTACAGCGTCTACCTGCTGCACGGCCCGGTGCTGCAGGTGTTGCTGTGGCAGCACTGGTTCGTGGATTCGCCCTGGATGCTGGTCTCGGTCGTGGCCGGGGTGCTGTCGGTCTCGTTGCTGACCGAGCGGCTGATCGAGCGGCCGGGCACGGCACTCGGCCGGCGTCTGTCGAAACGCACCCGGAGTAGCGTGGCGATGGCGACCAAAGCCGCCTGATGTCCATGGTCGACACCGTTGTCGTGCTGAACGATTACTGCCTGGTGCAAGGCGGCGCCAGCAAGGTCGCCATCGACGAGGCCGTGGCCTTGGCGACCAGCGGCTTGCGGGTGGTCTTCCTGGGTGCCGTGGGGCCGGTCGGGGCCGCGTTGCGAACCTCGCCTGTCGAAGTGGTCTGCCTCGATCAGGCGGAATTGGTGGACGTGACCCGCCGGCCCGGCGTCGCGCTGCAAGGGTTGTACAACGCTGGCGCCCGCGCCGCCGCCGCCCGCATCCTGCGGGACTGCCGGCCGCAAAGCACGGTGGTACACCTGCACGGCTACACCAAGGCGTTGACCGCGGGTCCCATGCGGACCGCGGCGCGGCTCGGGTTCTCGACCGTGTGCACGCTGCACGACTTCTTCGCGGCCTGTCCGAACGGCGCCTTCTACGACTACCGCGAGGAGGACATCTGTCACCGGACGGCGCTGGGCAGCGCCTGCCTGTCGACCAATTGCGACAAGCGCCAGGTGGCGCACAAGGCGTATCGCGTGCTGCGCGCCGTGGCGCAGCGCCACCTGTCGGACTTCCCCGCCACCGTGCGCGACTACATCACGCTGTCCCACGGCTCGGCGGACATCTTGCGGCCCTACTTGCCCGCGAACGCCACGCTCAGCCCGCTGGAGAACATCATCGAGGCGGAGCCGAGCGAGGCGGTGCCGGTGGCCGGCAACAGGGAACTCGTGGTGGTCGGCCGGCTGGACACCGAGAAGGGTGTCGAGCTCGCGGCCGAGGCGGCGCGAGCGGCCGGCCTGCCCATCACCTTCGTGGGCGAGGGGCCTTTGCGGCCACGTCTCGAAGCGGCCGGCGCGCGGGTCACGGGCTGGGTGACGCCGCAGGAAGTGCAGTCCCGGCTGCGCCGGGCACGGGCACTGCTGTTCCCGAGCCGCTGGTATGAGACCTACGGCTTGGTGGTGTCCGAGGCGGCGGCACTGGGCGTGCCGGCCATCGTCAGTGACGTGAGCGCCGCGGCCGAGCGGGTCGAGGACGGGGTGACGGGCTGGCGGTTCCGCAGCGGCGATTTGGGCGATCTCACGCGCTGCGTGCTCGCCGCCGGCGACGACACGGTGCTGGCCGCGGCGGGCCGCGCGGCCCATGCCCGGTTCTGGGCCGATCCGCCCACCGCGCAGCGGCATGTCGCGGGACTGCGCTCGATCTACGACGACATCCTGCGGCGGCGGGCGCTCAGACAGGCAGCTTGACGCCGGTCGAACCGCTCGCCGCCTGGCTCACCGAAACCGCGTCCAGGCCGCGACTGGCGATGGTCGCGACACCTGGCAGTTGCCGGGCGATCGCAGCGTGCTCGGCGTCGGGGCCGAACCAGCACACGACATCGCTCACCCGCATCAACGGCAGGTCGTCGACATGGTCCGTGAACAGCACTCGCGGCCGCTCGGACCAGCCGCGCTGCGCCAGGAACGCCAGCACCCGTCGGCATTTCTCGGCACCCAGATTGTCGGAGCCGTCGTCGCTCGCGAGCACCGCCGCGAAGCCCAGCCGGGCCCCCAGCGCGTGCGCGTACTCGCCCGCGGCGGCCGTCGCCAGAACGGCATCGACTTCGCCGCGGCGCACCAGGCCCAGCACACCCGCCATGTTCGGGCGCACGTGCCGTTCCAGCTCCTCGGCGAACGCCGCGGCGTGCGCCCCGGCATCGTCCGCAGTGGCCCGCCGCCAGATCGCCTGCAGCCGCCGCTTCAGCGCCGCGTGGCGCAGCAACCCAAGCTTGCGCTGCGCCAACAACCGCCCGACGGCGACGCTCGTGGCCGCCTGGCGCGACCGGCCGGAGCGCGGCACCCGGCCGCGCAGCATCCGCCATGCCCAGAGTGGAAAGCTGTTACATGACAGGATCGTATCGTCTAGGTCGAGGACATAGACAGGCTTGGCCGACGGCATGGCGGGGTCAGGCGGCATCGAACGACCATGGGAAGCGGCACAGCACGCCATGGTAGAGCGCGATGTCGGGCTGCATGATCGGCTGGTCGACGGTGACGGTGATGGCGGCACTGTGGAGCGAGACCCCGGCCGGTGCGGCGTCGCGCGCGAATTCCATCACGGCGGCGAGCGTGGCGCCGCTGTCCACGGCGTCGTCGACCGCGACCACCCGGCTCCCGGCGGGCAGCGCCGCCAAGCGGACCCGCAACGCGGCCGCCTCGGCGGCATCGAGCGTGCGCGTGCCGGGCGGACGTGGCCGGCTGGTCAGTAGCCGGTGCTCGAAGCGACGCAGCTGGTCGAGCACCGGGGTCGGCAGTCGGGTGAGGATCGCGGCGAAGCCGGGCACGCCGGCCTTGGCGCGGGTGCTGGCGCGGCGGCAGGTGAGCGGTGCCACATCGAGGGCGCGTGTCGCCGCGTCGCGCATGGCTTCGGCGACCGTGTAGCCGCCGGTGCGGATGCCGATGAGCAAGGCAGGCGCGAACCGGTCATCGACCTGTCGCCACAACTCGCCACACGCGGCGGCGAACGCGCCGCCGGTCAGCGATTGCACTCGGGTTCGGGTCATGGACGCGGTCTCCAGCAGGAACACTCGTGGGCATCGGACGTGGGGCGCGCCGGACGGACGGTTAGCATACTTTCGCGTGCAGCGGTTCTCGTCTGCCTCGGCCGGGCGAGCCGCGCGGGGCCGCAGCCGGCTCGAGCAACAGCCGTTGCCGCGACCCCTCGCGGCGATGCGGAGGGGCTCGGCACGCGGCGACCTCATACCATTTCACGTAACGATGTCACGTAACATCACTGCCAAAATTTGTTGAAGGCTTTACGTCGTGCCGAATCGACGAGGTTTCCGTCGCATTGTGGCCCATAGTCCTTGGGTGTAATTATCGCCGAAGCCGGAACTATCCGCTTTTGCCACTGGCACGCTGGTTGCTCATAGAGTTGCCATGACGCCGACGGGTCGGCCATCCGGCAGCGGCGGCGGATTTATCGGCTGCGAAGTCAGCCGGTGCAGCGGCTTGTTTCAGGAGAGTGGGCGATGATCGACAAGGTCCGGGCAATCCTCGACGCGAACGGAAAGCTGACCGTGCCGGCCAGCGGGCTAGGGGAATTCGATGACCTTTTCGCGGTCGGCCTCGACTCGCTCGCCATGGTCAACGTGCTGATGGCGCTCGAGGAGGAGTTCGACATCGAGGTCCCGGATCGGCTGCTGTCGCGCCGCACGTTCTCCAGCCTGCACATGCTGACCTCGGCCGTCAGCGAACTCACCCGGAAGGCCGCGTGACATGAACGCGTCGGTGACGTTGCCGGTGTTGCTGGACACGCTCCCGCCGGTGCAGGACGGTGCCCGGGCGCAGGCCCAGGATGGCGTGGGACGGGTCGCTGCGGTGGCCGCGGCGCACGCGGCGGCGGTGGATGCCGAGGCGCGGCTGCCGGCCGAGGCGCTGGCCGCGATGCGCCGCGAGCGCCTGCTGAGCCTGCTGATCCCGGTGGAATATGGCGGCGCGGGCGGCTCGCTGTTCGAGGCGGCTGGCATTTGCCACACCCTCGGCCAGGCGTGCGCGTCCTCCGCGATGGTGTTCGCGATGCACCAGATCCAGGTCGCGTGTCTGGTCGACCATGCCCAGAGCAGCCCCTGGCATCGCGCCATGCTGGCCCGGGCGGCATCCGAGCAGTTGCTGATGGCATCGGTGACGTCCGAGACCGGCACCGGCGGCAACATCCACGCCAGCGTCTGCGCGCCGCAGTTCGAGGGTGAGCGGTTGGTGCTGGAGAAGCACGCGCCGGCGATATCGTACGGCGCCGCCGCCGATGTCCTGCTGATCACCTGTCGGCGCAACGAGGCGGCGGCGCCGTCCGATCAGTTGCTGTTGGCGGCGATGAGCAGGGATTGCACGCTGGAACGCAAATCGGTCTGGAACCCGCTCGGGATGCGCGGCACCTGCAGCGACGGCTTCGACCTGCGGGTGCAGGCTGGGGCCGAGCAGATGCTGCCGACTTCGTTCGGGGAGATCGCCAGCGTCACCATGCTGCCGGTGTCGCACCTGGTGTGGAGCGGGGTGTGGCTCGGCATCGCGAGTGACGCCACGCTGCGGATGCGCAGTTTCCTGCGCCACCAGTCACGGCTCGGCGCGCAGGTTCCGGGGACCGCGCTGGGCCGCCTCACGCAGGCGGTCGGGATATTGCAGTCGCTGCAGGCGCGGCTGTCGGCGATGTTGAAATGCTACGACACCCAAGTCGCGGCGCACGGCCTGCGCCAAGGCGCGACGCCGGCATTGCCGATGTCGTTCACAGCCGAGATGAACACGTTGAAGATATCGGTCTCGGAGGGCTGCCTCGAGGTGCTCAACCACGCATTCCACGTGTGCGGCATTGCCGGCTACCGCAACGATGGGCCGTTCAGCATCGGCCGCCACTTGCGAGACCTGCAGTCCGCCCCGGTGATGATCAGCAACGACCGCATCGTGGAAAACACCGCCAGCCTGTTGCTGCTGCAAAAGCCCGCTCTCGGACTGTGCTGACCGTGCAGGCACCGCCGCCAGGGTGGCCCTCAGGGTGGCCGCCAGCGTGGCCGCGGCCCCAGCCGGCATGGGCCGCGCAGGTCCATCGCGCGCCGACCAGCCGGCGCGTCGGACGGGGTTCGGCGT
>CAXTVL010000006.1:0-21470 GCA_964247515.1 uncultured Acetobacteraceae bacterium
TCCGCAGCGTCCGCGACGAGCTGCATGACGTGCGCGACGAGCTGCGGGGTGAGATGCACACGGTGCGCGACGAGCTGCGGGGTGAGATGCACACGGTGCGCGACGAGCTGCGGGGTGAAATCCGCACCGCACGTGACGAGTCGCGTCACGAGGCGGCCAAGCTGCGTGAGGGCCACGCCGATCTGCGCGGCAGCGTGAGGCTGTTGCAATGGCAGGTGGCAAGCCTCTATGCGTTGTTCGCAGGCGTGTTCTGGTTGCTTTTCCGGGTGGCGGCCAAGGTGGGCGCGTTGCCAGGCTGATGGCGTCAGGTCTCCGTGTGAACACACCGCGACAGCGACGCAGAATGCTTGACACGGACACCCCATTGTCTGCGACGCTGCGTCCGTGCATCATATGACCCCAGCCTCCGCCCCGCCTTGCGCTTGACCCAGGGCCAAGGCCGCACCATTGCTGGCATCCTCCCCGCCATCCTGGCGGGACGGAGGAGCAGCGGTTGACCACCCCCACACGCCCCAAGCGTCTGCACGTTATCACCTGGGGCTGTCAGATGAACGTCTACGACAGCGGCCGCATGGCCGAGACCTTGGCGCCGCTCGGCTACGAAAGCGTGGCCGAGCCGCGCGGCGCCGACATGGTGATCCTCAACACCTGCCACATCCGTGACCGCGCCGCCGAGAAGGTGTTCTCGCAACTGGGCCGGCTGCGCCTGATGCAGCGTGAGCGCGCCGCCGAGGGCGGGCGCATGGTGCTGGCCGTGGCCGGCTGCGTGGCCCAGGCCGAGGGCGCCGAGATCCTGGCGCGCGCCCCCTATGTCGACATCGTGCTGGGTCCGCAGACCTACCACCGGCTGCCCGAGATGGTGGCCCGCGCCAGTCGCGCCGCCGGCGCGGTGATCGAGACCGACTTCCCGGCCGAGGACAAGTTCGACCACCTGCCGCAAGTCTCGACCCCACCGGGCATCACCGCGTTCCTGACCATCCAGGAGGGCTGCGACAAGTTCTGCAGCTTCTGCGTGGTGCCCTACACCCGCGGCGCCGAGAGCAGCCGCCCGCTCGCCGCCATCCTCGCCGAGGCGCGGCAGCTCTTGGCGATGGGCGCGCGCGAGGTCACGTTGCTGGGCCAGAACGTCAACGCCTGGCACGGCGCCGGGCCCGATGGCGAGCCGGCCGGGTTCGCGACCCTGCTGCGGGCGCTGGCGGCGCTGCCCGGGCTGCTGCGGCTGCGCTACACGACCTCGCATCCGCGCGACATGGGCGCGGCGCTGGTCGAGGCCCACGGCGCGCTGCCGACCCTGATGCCGTACTTGCACTTGCCGGTGCAGTCGGGCTCGGACCGCGTGCTGGCGGCGATGAACCGCCGACACGGCGCCGCCGACTACCTCGACATTGTGGCCCGGCTGCGTGCCGCGCGGCCCGACATGGCGCTCTCCAGCGACTTCATCGTGGGCCATCCCGGCGAGAGCGAGGCGGATTTCGTGGCCACCCTCGACCTGGTGCGCGCCGTGGGGTTCGCCCAGGCGTACAGCTTCAAGTACTCCCGCCGCCCCGGCACGCCCGCCGCGGCGGCGCCCGGCCAGGTCGAGGAGGCGGAGAAGGACCGGCGGCTGCAGGCGTTGCAAGCGTTGCTGGCGGAGCAGCAGGCGGCGTTCAACGCCGCCACCCTGGGGCTCACGGTGCCGGTGCTGTTCACCCATCCAGGCCGCCGCCCCGGCCAGATCGGTGGCCGCACGCCCTGGCTGCAGCCGGTGCATGTCGACGGACCCGGCTCGCATATCGGGTCCGAGCTGCCGGTGACGATCGTGGCCGGAACCACCACCTCCCTGACTGGAACACTGCACCCCGAACAACCGGAGCAAATTTGCGCTTGAACCAGATCGCTGGCCCCGTGGCCGGCCCCGTGATCCAGGCTCCCCAAGGGACCGGCGCCGGCAAGGCGGCCACCCTCCAGTTCAACGACAACGCGTTGCTGCCGCTGCTGCTGGGCGATCACGACCGACACTTGGTGCGGCTGGAACAGGCGCTGGGCGTGCGGCTTTCCTGCCGGGGCAACCGCGTCGCCGTGACCGGCGAGGCGTCGCGGGTCGAGGCGGCGGTGGGCGCGCTCAACGGGCTGTATGGCCGCCTGCAGCGCGGCCAGCCGGTCAGCCTGTCCGACGTCGACGCGGCGGTGCGGATGAGCGAGCTGGACGAGGGCCGCCCGTTGTCCGACCTGCCGGCGATCCGCACCAAGCGCGGCGCCTTCGCGCCCCGCAGTCCCGGTCAGGCCGACTACATGGACCAGCTCAACCGGCACGAGATGGTGTTCGGCATCGGCCCGGCCGGCACCGGCAAGACCTACCTCGCGGTGGCGCAGGGTGTCGCGATGCTGCAATCGGGCCAGGTCGACCGCATCGTGCTGAGCCGCCCCGCGGTCGAGGCCGGCGAGCGGCTCGGCTTCCTGCCGGGTGACATGAAGGAGAAGGTCGATCCGTACCTGCGCCCGCTCTACGACGCGCTGGGCGACATGCTGCCGGGCGAGCAGATGGTGCGGCGCATGGCCACCGGCGAGATCGAGGTGGCGCCGCTGGCGTTCATGCGCGGCCGCACGCTGGCGCACGCCTTCGTCATCCTAGACGAGGCGCAGAACACCACGCCGGTGCAGATGAAGATGTTCCTGACCCGCATGGGCGAGGGAACCCGCATGGTCGTGACCGGCGACCTGTCGCAGATCGACCTCCCCCCCGGCACCCGCTCCGGCCTGCGCGACGCGCTCGACACGCTGGAGGGCGTGGCCGGGATCGGCGTCTGCCGCTTCGACAAGCGCGACATCGTGCGTCACCCGCTGGTGGCGCGCATCGTCGACGCCTACGACCAGCGCGCCGTGGCGGAGACGGAAACCCGCCAGCGTGCCCGGCCTGCCACGCCCACCGCCACCGTGCCAATCCCGGCCTCCTCGATCGACGCGGGCAAATGACCGACGGCAGTAGCGGCCCCGCCCAGGCGGGGAACCCGGTTTGGGTCGAGGATGCCGGGTGGCGCCGCTGGTTGCGCCGCCCCGATGCGGTCGCGGCCCGCGCGTTGCGGGCCAGTGGGGCCGTCGCTCATGTCGTGCTGTCCGGCGACCGTGCCGTGCGTCGGCTCAACGCCGCCCATCGCGGGCAGGACAAGCCGACCAACGTACTCACCTTCGAGCCGGCCGCGCGCAGTCTCCCGGGCGAGATCGTCCTGGCGCTGGGCACCATGCGGCGGGAGGCCGAAGCCGCCCGTCGCCGGCCGGCGCACCACTTGGCGCACCTGGTCGTGCATGGCTGCCTGCACCTCCAGGGCTACGACCATCACGGCGCCGGTGCCGCGCGGCGGATGGAGATGCGCGAGGCGCGTATCCTCGCGCGCATTGGGGTGCCGAACCCATGGCGCGCGCGGTGAGTGCCGCCGTGCGCGCGGCCGTCTCGCGCAGCGGCCTGATCACCCGGCTGCGCGGCACGTTGCGCAGGCGCGGAGCCGAGCAATCGGTGCGCGCCAGCATTGCCGAGCTGGTGCACGAGGCCGGGCAGGCGGTGCATGTCCCGGGCGTCGCCCCCGAACTCGACCGGCAGGAGCGCGCATTGCTGGCCAACGTGCTGCGGCTGCGCGAGACCACCGCCGATGACGTGATGATCCCGCGCGCCGACATCGTGGCCATGCGCGCCGACGTGACGTTCGACGCGGCGCTGGCGCAGATCCGCAGCGAGGGCCATTCCCGCCTCCCGGTCTACGACGACCAGCTCGACGACATCCTCGGCATGGTCCACATCAAGGACGTGTTCGCCTATGTCGGCCGTCCCGAGGCGTTCGCGCTGCGCTCGATCCTGCGACGGCCGTTGATGGTCGCACCGCAGATCCCGGTATTGGACCTGCTGCTGCAGATGCGCCAGGCGCGGATGCACCTGGCCCTCGTGGTCGACGAATACGGCGGCATCGACGGGCTGGTCACGATCGAGGACCTGGTCGAGACCATCACTGGCGACATCAGCGACGAACACGACGAGATCATGGGGCCGATGGTGACGGAGCGCGCCGACGGCTCGCTCGACCTCGACGCGCGGATGCCGGTCGAGGAGTTTGAGGCGCGGTTGGGGACGGTGCTGACCGAGGACGAGCGCGAGGCCGACATCGACACGGTGGGCGGGCTGGTGTTCACCCTGGCCGGCCGGGTGCCGGCGCGCGGCGAGGTGCTGAGCCATCCGTCCGGCTTCGAGTTCCGCGTGCTCGACGTCGACGCGCGGCGCATCCGACGCGTGCGGGTGCGGCGGACGCCGGCGCCGGAGGCGGTGCGTGCCGCCGGAGAGTGACGGCGGAACTTGTCGCGGGATCGGGGTTTGAGGGGGTGATGCGCAAGCCCCGCACCCTGGACGTGCTTTCGATCGGCCTGCTGACCAGCGCCGGTTTCGCGCTGGCGCGCGCTCCGGCGCGTCGTGCGCCAGCCGGAGCGGACACGCGCTCGGCCGCTGCCGCGCCATCCGACGCGCGCCGCGGCGGAGCAGCGAATTCGCCGGCCCAGATCCCGCCGCGCGGCTGGTGGGACGTGCTGAAGCGGGTCGGTCGCCAGTTCAGCGAGCATCGGGTGATGGCCGAGGCGGCCGGCGTGGTGTTCTACGTGCTGCTGGCGATCTTCCCGGCGATCGCGGCGCTGGTGTCGTTATACGGCCTGTTCGCCGATCCCAAGACCGTCTCGGACCAGTTGGCGACGCTGTCTGGCGTGGTGCCGGGCGGCGGCATGGACATCATCAAGGACCAGGTGACGCGGGTCGCCGCCAATGGCGGCGGCAAGCTCGGCCTGGGGCTCGCGATCGGCCTCGCGACCTCGCTGTGGAGCGCCAATGCCGGGATGAAGGCGCTGTTCGACGTGCTGAACGTGGTCTACGACGAGCACGAGAAGCGCGGCTTCGTCCGGCTCACGCTGGTCACGCTGGGCTTCACCGTGGCCAGCCTGCTGTTCGTGCTGCTGGCGATGGCGATGGTGGTGGTGCTCCCGGTGGCGCTGAAGTTCGTGGGGCTGGACGAGGCCGCCAAGACGCTGCTCTCCGTGCTGCGCTGGCCGCTGATGCTGGTGGTGGTGGCGGCCTTGCTGTCGGTGATCTACCGCTACGGGCCGAGCCGCGAGCGGGCGCGCTGGCGTTGGGTGAGCTGGGGCGGTGCGGCGGCCGCGCTGCTCTGGGTGCTGGTGTCGCTGGCGTTCTCCTTCTACGTCAGCAATTTCGGCAACTACAACAAGACATACGGTTCGCTCGGGGCGGCGATCGGGTTCATGACCTGGATCTGGATTTCCTGCATGGTGGTGTTGCTGGGCGCCGAGCTGAACGCCGAGCTGGAAGGCCAGACCGCGCGCGACAGCACCACGGGGGCGGAGCGCCCGTTGGGAGAGCGTGGCGCGACCAAGGCGGACACGGTGGCCGCCTAGCCGGTTCGGGCGCCAGGGCGAGCCCTTGGGCGGGAGCGACGATCCCGGCGACGGCGCGAACCGAGCGGCCGAGTTGAGTTTCCCGATGGTTGCGGCCAGGCCGCCGGTTGGCGTAGCGGCAACCCGCCGTGCAACCCTCCAGCCGCCATGCCATCGCGCTCCGCACGACGGGATGTTTGCCCCGTCCGCCCGGCGCGCAGCTCGGGCCCGGCCTCGAACGCACTCGGGTTCGCCCAGTGGCCTTCGCGGGCCGCCCCAAGCAGAGGCATACTGACCTTGCTCATGAACAAGAGTACGTAGGGGGCAGGGTCGACCACACCTGGTTCGGTCGGTCGACCACCATGCCCCGCGGCGGATACGGCCAGACCTCGTGCATGCAGGGCATCTCAATCCACCCCACGACGGCATCGCACGGCAAAGAATACGGGACATCGTCGACGACGTCGTAGCAAGCGTGGCGGCGTGCTTTCCTCCACACCGACAGAATTGCGAGGAATGATGAAATGCGCCCATACGAATCGTTGCGCACGAGCGACGTGCGGTTCGCTTTCGGTCGAACCGGACAGGGCGGACAGGCCATCGTATTGTTGCATGGATGGCCACAGACGTCGTTTGCCTGGCGGCGGCTGGCGCCTCTCCTCAGCGACAGATATGACACCGTCACCCCGGACTTGCCGGGCTTCGGTTGCTCGTCGAAGCCGGAATCCGGTTTCGATAAGAAGACGATCGCCCGGCGTCTCCGGGAGTTTGTCAAAGCGCTTGGGCTCTCGCGCATCGTGCTGGTCGGCCACGACCTAGGCGGACACGTTGCCTACGCTTATGCCGCACAATGGCCGGACGAGGTGAGTCACCTTGTCTTCGTGGAGAGCAGCCTGCCGTGCTTCGGCCAGGAAGCGGCTATGGACGTGTCGAAGGGCGGTAGCTGGCATTTCGGCTTCAACATGGCGGGCGACATCTCCGAGGAACTGGTCCGCGGGCGGGAGTTCCTGTTCGTCGATCACTTCATTCGTCGCGAGACCGTCGGCATCTTCGACGCCAACGCGCTCAGCGCGGCGGATATCGAACACTATGCGCGCGCGCTCGGCCGACCTGGTGCCCTGCGTTGCTCCTTCAGCTACTACCGCACCCTGCCGATGGATCGTGAGGACAACCGCATCTGGGGCGAGACTCCGCTGCCTATGCCCGTCCTCGCCGTCGGCGCGACAGGGGGATACGGGGCAGCCTCGGCGGAGACGATCCGCCGGGTGGCGAGGAACGTGCGCGACGTGCTGATCGAGCGCAGCGGCCACTACATCCCCGAGGAGCGTCCGGACGCGCTGGCCCGCGCCATCACCGACTTCATCGGACCATAGCCGTCCTGTTTACAGGTGGAGCATGACGGCGAGCGGGACAGTTGGGGGATTGCGCGACCCAAGCGGGCACAGACCTCCGACCACGTCAGAGCTGGGCCCGCGCCTCGAGTTTCGCCGCCGCCTTGCGCAGAGCCGCGATGGCTAGGGCCTCGGCCTCCTCGCTGTACCGCACGGTCGGCATCGCGACGTTGATCGACAGCAGCGGCGTGCGCTGCCTGGACAGGACGACGGTCGCAAGGCCGATGATGCCGGGCGTGTATTCCTCTATGGCGCGCGCGAACCCGTCCCGGCGGATCTCCTTGAGCTGAGCTTGCAATTTGCGCACCGACACGATCGTCCGGGGTGTCGAGGCCTGGAGCGTCACGCGGCCGAGATAAGCCTTCAATTCGCCTTCGGGGAGGTGAGCGAGAATGATCTTGCCCCCGGACGTAGCATAGAGCGGTGCGAGGTCGCCGAGCCGCAAATGCGAAACGAGACGCTGCGGGCTGCTGATTGTCGCCACGACTTCCGCGGCGTCGTCCTTGACGATGTTCAGCGCCGAGGACTCCCCGGTCACAGCCGTGATTTCTTTGAGCACCGCATCGGCTTGCGTGACCAAATCACGCGTGATGGAGGCGGGACCCGCCATCGTGCCGAACCGGGCGCCCTGCCGATAGAGCCTGCTGGCGGGATCGTAGCCGACATAGCCACGCAGGGTCGCCGTCTTGAGCAGCTTGGTCAGGCTGCTCTTGGGAATGCCGAGTGCCTCGGCGATCGCGGTGTGTGACAATCCGTCGCGCCTCGGCGCCAGGAGTTCGAACAAGTCGAACACCCGGTTCGCGGACTTCACCGCCAAGACGTTTTCGTCAGCCATCGCCCGTTCCCATATGTGAACGGTCTTAGTCTCCAGCCGATGACGGTGTCAAGGCGGGCGACTGGTCTCGCGACGCGAGGGCGCGCGACCCGCGAAACCAGGCCACTCGGCGGGTGGCCTCGGCACCACGAAGACATCCGGCTCTTTCGGCACATGCGGCTTTCGCGAGCGCGCCGACCGACGACGAACCCGGCGACCTCCACGGCTTCGCCAGGGCCGCCGGTCGGCTCAGGAACGTCGACCGGACTCGCCTGACCGTCCCGCGCAAATTCGCCATGACACGCCGTTCCCACGTCAGCGCTTGGTCTCACAACGGCAGCATCGCGCGCGCGGGCCTCGGAAGCGGGCTGTTCCCACTTGGAAAGTGTTTTCATGTCTGCTACATGGCGGGTGAACGCGGCGCGAAGAACGGCCGGCGAGGTCACGATGGCTCCTCGCGTGAGGACGACGCGGCGACCGCCGGAGACCGACGACGACAATGGGGAGGCCGGTCATAGGCATCGGGTCAACGATCGATGTTCAGCAGTTCGGCAGCGAAAGATCGCTCGGGGGCTTGGCGTCCTCGTCGCAACTTGTTGCTTTCCCGAGCCGACACCGAAGTGCCGAAACCAAGGGACACCGCATGAGCACCACAGTCGAAGGCTTCCAACATCGAATGGTGAAGGCCGGAGAGGTCAGCCTCCATGCCGTGATCGGCGGAGAGGGACCACCCCTCGTCCTCCTGCATGGGTGGCCGCAGACTTGGTGGGAATGGCGCAAGATGATGCCCGAGCTAGCCAAGGGGCATACCGTCGTCGCCCTGGACCTCCGTGGGGCGGGCCATTCGGATTGTCCGGCAGGGGGCTATGACAAGGCGACGATGGCTGGCGACATCGACGGCGCGATGCAGGCGCTCGGCTTCCGGCGCTACGCGGTCTGCGGCCATGACATCGGTGCCATGGTCGCGCTCGCCCTCGCGTTCACGCATCGCGATGCCGTGTCCCGGCTCGCCGTGCTCGATGCGCCGATGCCGGGCTGGAGCCAGTGGGAGGCGAATTTCGCCGACCCGAAGGTGTGGCACTTCGCCTTCCACACGAGGCGGGACCTCCCTGAACGGCTCATCCAAGGACACGAATACGATTACGTCTCGACGATCATGTTCGAGCGGGTGTTCGACCATGGCGCGCTGGAGCACCAAGACATCGAGGTCTACGCCCGCGCCCTGGCACAGCCCGGCAACAGCCGTGGCGGCTTCGAATGGTATCGCGCCTTCCCGACCGACCACGCCAACGCTCTCGCGTGGAAGGCGACGCCGCTGACCATCCCGGTCCTGGCGCTGGGTGGAGAGCATCGCTACGGCCCACGCATCGTCCAGATGCTGAGCGAGTTCGCCAGCGACGTGTCCGGCGGGAGCATCGCCGATTGCGCTCATTGGGTGCCGGAAGAACGTCCGAACGAGACGACGCGCGCCTTGCAGGACTTCTTGCGCGAAGGCGGGCCGGCCTGATCGGCGTCGCGGCGCCCGGCCGCGCTCCCTCCGCCCGCTCGACAGCAAAGGCCCGCACGCGATGAAGTACCTCGGCGTCCATACCTTCGGCTTCGTCTGGGACAGAGTCGCGGCGAGGGCAACCCGCGATCTCGCCGAGCGGGGCTTCCAGGAGTTCCAATATCTCGCCAGCGCGCCGCACCTTGATCCGTGGGCGGACGTGAAGGCTCAAGCGTTGGACGTGCGCGGCGCGGTTGCGCAGGCGGGCGGCCGGATTCTCGCCGTGGACCTGCCGAGCAGCGAGACCAACCTCGCAAGTCCCAACCGGGAGATCGCCGAGGCGGCGCTGCGAGCCTATCTCAGCGTCCTCGACCTGGCGTCGGAATTGGGTGCGGCCTGGCTCACCATCAACTCTGGCCGCAAGCACACGCTGCTGCCGCCGCCGGACGACCGCTTGCTGCGCATCTATCGCGCCGGCTTGGAGCGCCTCGTGCGCGCGGCCGAGCCGCGCGGCCTGCGCATCCTGCTCGAGAACATCCCCGGGACGTTGCTGGCGGAAGCGCCCGCCGCGAAAGCCTTCCTCGATGATGAGGACTACGGGATCGTCGACGTCCTCTACGACGTGACCAATGCCGCAGCGCTTGGCGAGCGGCCGGCGGACGGCATACGCCTGCTGGCCGATCGCATCCGGCTCGTCCACCTGTCGGATGCGCCCGCCGGGCAATGGCGGCACGACCCGATCGGCACCGGCACGATCGACTTCGGAGAAATCCGCGAAGCGCTGGGCGACGTGGGCTACGAGGACGGCGTCGTGATCGAGGCGATCAGCGACGACACGCTGAACGACCTCGTCGCCTCGCGGCGACGTCTCGCGGAAGGCGGCTGGAGGTTCGGGCCCGGGTAAGTCCGGGTCCTGGCCACGCCGCGCCGCGCGCCGGCGCGGTCGCGGCCCCAGGCAGGGTTGAACAGCCATCATCAAAACAGGGAGGTTCCAGCATCATGGACGACACCAGTCACGACACCATCGTCGCGACAATCGACGCGGGCAAGGATCGCGCGTTTTTCTCCGCCGAATCGGCCGACGGGACGGTGCTGGCCGCCGAGGCGAAGGGCGATCCGGCGGCACCGGAAATTCTCTTCATCCACGGCCTGCGTCAAAGCCGGCTGAGCTGGGACAAGCAACTCGCCGACCCGATGCTGTCCGGCTTCCGCATGGTTTGCTTCGATCTGCGCGGCCATGGCGACTCCGACAAGCCCACCACGACCGACGCCTACGCCGATGCCGATCGCTGGGCGGACGATGTCGCCGCCGTCATCGCCAGCGCGAGGCTGCGCCGACCCGTCATCGTGGGTTGGTCGCTCGGCGCTCACGTGGCCGGGGCGTATCTTCGCAAGTACGGCGCGGGCGTCGCCGGTTTCAACCTGGTTTGCGCCGTGACCAAGCTGTCCGCCGGCCTCCTGACGCCGCTCGCGATCGACTTCGCCCGGACGGCGACTTCGCACGACCTGGCGGAGCGCGCCGCCGCGACCGCGGATTTCCTTGCCGCCTGCTTCCATCAACCGCCAAGCGACGTCGAATTCCAGCGGATGCTCGTCATCAACGGCATGACGGCGCGCGCGGCGCACGAAGGCTTCAACGTGACGTCGGTGCCCGACCTCGAACCGGTGTTCGCGGCCTATGACGGTCCGATCCTGCTGACGCACGGCGCGCACGACCGGCTCGTCGACGTGGCGATGTCGGAGCGGATCCACGCGCTGAGCCCGAAGAACCGCCTGTCCGTTTTCGCGGACAGTGGGCACAGTCCGTTCTACGAGGACGCGACGCGCTTCGGGCGTGAGCTCGCCGCCTTCGTCATGGAGGCGAACAAGGCCTGAGGCACGGTCATGGCGCAAGGGCCGCGCGACCTCCGGCCGACTGGTGTTGCGGGCGATTTCGGGCCGTCGCGGTCCCTGCGTTCCGCAACCGTCCGGCGCCGGGTGCAGCGTCCACAAGGCGCAGCGCGAACGTCGAGGTATTCGTTTATGTCGATGAAAAGGCTGACGCCAACAGCGGGGAAACCTTTTGCAAGCCATTGCGCAGCGTGACGAGGCCAGCCGCCAGGTGCCGTTGTTCGGCGTCCGGGGTTTGAGCAAGAGTTACGGGTCGGTGTTCGCATGCAGGGACTTGACCTTCGATCTGCATTCCGGGGATGTCGTCGGTCTCGCGGGTGAGAACGGTGCCGGCAAGAGCACGGCGATGAAATGCCTGGCCGGCTGGATTTCCCCGACCGAAGGGCATATCGAACAGGACGGCGAGCGGGTCGTCTTTTCCGGCCCGCGCGACGCCGAGCGCGCCGGCATCGCCGTCATTCCCCAGGAACTCGACCTGTTCCCGGAACTGCCCATCTACGAAAACGTGTTCGCGGGCATGTCATGGCCGCGCAGCAGCGCGGGGCGCCTGGATCGCCGGCGCATGAACGTCGCGACCGTGCAGCTCCTGGCGAGGCTGGGCGTGACGCTTGACGTGAACCTCCCGGTCAAGGCGCTGTCGCCAGCCAACCAGAAGATGGTCGAGATCGCCCGCGCCCTGAACCGCGATGCCAAGTTGCTCATCATGGATGAGCCGACGGCGGCACTGACCGACGTCGAGTCGCGGCGCCTCTTTCGCGTCGTCGACGACCTGCGCCAGCAGGGCAAGGCCATCATCCACATCACGCACCGGCTGGACGAGATCTTCGACCATTGCAGCCGCATCGTGGTGCTGCGTGACGGACACGTCACCGCGGTCGGCGATGTCGCCGATTTCGACACGGCATCCCTGATCAAGGCCATGGTTGGACGGCCGGTCCAGCAATTCTACACACGCAAGCACCGCTCCACGCGGGGACGATGCGTACTCGAGGCCAGGGATCTGACGCGAAAGAGCGTCTATCGCGGCGTGAGCCTGGAACTCTACGCCGGCGAGATCCTCGGTCTCGCGGGCCTCATCGGTGCGGGCCGCACGGAGATCGCGCACGCGATCGCGGGTGTCCGTCCGGCCGACAGCGGCGCGATCGTCGTCAAAGGCGAGGCGGCCAGCGTCCGTTCGGTGTCCGACGCCATGGCGCGGGGCATCGCCTACCTGCCGGAGGAGCGGCGGTCGCAAGGCCTTCACCTCAGCTTCCCGATCGCCTGGAACATGTCTTTCGGCGCGCTCGGCGACGTGACGCGGTGGGGCTTCGTCGATGAGCGCAGGGAGGCGCGGCTCGCCGAAGCCGCCGCAAGTTCGTTCACCGTGCGCGCCGCGTCGCTCGACATGCCGGCCGGGGCGCTGTCGGGCGGCAACCAGCAGAAGGTGCTGCTCGCCAAGGTCCTCGCCAGCGAGCCCGACATCGTCATCCTCGACGAACCGACCCGGGGCGTCGATGTCGGCGCGAAGGCCGAGATCTACGGGCTGATCGAGCAACTGGTGACGGCCGGCAAGGCGCTGCTGCTCATCTCGTCCGAGATGGAGGAGGTTCTGTCGCTGTCCGACCGGATCGCGGCGGTCTTCCGCGGCCGCGTCGCGCGCGTGTTCGAGCGCGCCGAGTTCTCGGCCGACGCCGTGGGCCACGCGGTGTCGGGACAGGTGCGGCATGTCTGACGCGCCGATCCCGCGCGTGGCAGGCGTGAGCGCCGGCGAGCGCGGCCCCGCCATCCTGGCGCGGATCGCCGATCGGCCGGAACTCCCGCCGCTGGCGTTCCTGCTCCTCCTGGTCGTGACCTTCGCGCTGACGACGGACCGGTTCTTCAACGCCGGCAACCTCATGGGCGTCGTCCAACAGGCGGCGCCGGTCGCCATCGTGGCACTCGCCGTGAACCAGGTCGTCATCGCCGGGCAGATCGACATCTCGATGGGCTCGAGCGTCGCGGTTCTGGCCTTCATCTTCGCCGGCGTCGCGCAGGCGACGGGATCGCCATGGCCCGCGATCGCCGCGACGGTGGCGTGCGGCGGCGTCATCGGCGCCGTCAACGGCCTGTTGACCGCCTATGCGCGCATCCCGTCCATCGTAGCCACACTCGGCACGCTCATGGTGTTGCGCGGCGGCCTTCTGGTCGAAGCGGGCAACCACACGATCTACGCCCAGGCCGCCGCCCGCGCCTTCGGCAACGGGACCGTGCTCGGCCTGCCGGTCGAGGTGTGCCTGCTCCTCGTCGTCGTGGCGGGGTTTGGCCTTGTCTCCCGCGAGACCATGTTCGGGCGCCATGTCTACGCCGTCGGCGGGAACGCGCGGGCCGCACGCGACCTCGGCATCCCGGTGCGGCGCGTCACGCTGTGGGCCTTCATCTCCGTCGGGCTCTGTGCGGCCCTGACGGCTGCCGTCTTCGTCGGCCAGGTCGTCGCCATGCAGGCCAACGCGGCCGGCGGCTTCGAGCTCAAGGTGATCGCGGCGGTGGTGCTGGGGGGGACGAGCCTCAGTGGAGGGCGCGGATCCAACCTGTCGCCGGTGATCGGCTCCCTGCTCCTCAGCGTCATTCTCGATGCCACGGCGCTGAACCGCGTTCCCCCGACCTTCGAGTCGCTCATCCTGGGGATCATCATCCTCGCGGCCGTCACCTTTGTCGGCGTGCGGTCGCGAATCGCGGAAAGGCGATAGGGCATGGCGCGAACCCGACCCCTGGCCGCGCGGCTCGGCCGGAACGGCGGCCTGGCGATCCTCTTCGTGCTGGAGGTGGCGCTGATTAGCCTTCTCGAGCCGGGCTATTTCAGCCTCTCGGGGCTGCTGTCCGCGTCGCAGGCCTTCGTCGAGCCGGGCATCGTCGCCCTCGGCATGACGCTGGTCATCGTGGCTGGCATGATCGATATCTCGGTGGGGTCCCTCCTGGGCCTCGTCGTGGTGGCCGTCGGGTTCAGTTCGGCAGCCGGGCTGCCGATGCCGCTCGCGATGATCCTGGGCCTGCTGGTCGGGGTCGCTGGTGGTGCCCTCAACGGTTTCATGATCACCTTCTTCAGGCTGAACTCGTTGGTCGTCACCCTCGGCACGCTGGCGCTGTTCCGTGGCGTCGCCCTCGCGATCAGCAACGCCAAGGCCGTCTCGAGCTTCCCCGACTGGTTCCAGTTCATCGGTCAGGGAACAGTGGGCCCGGTTCCTGTCCAGACGGTGCTGTTCGCGGCCCTGGCACTGATCTTCGCCATCCTGCTGCGGCGGACCGCCTTCGGCCGGCTGGTCTACGCCGTCGGAGCCAACGAGACCGCGACCCGCTTCTCCGGCAAGAACCCCGACCGGATCCGCATCGTCGTCTTCGTCCTGCAAGGCCTGCTCGTCGGCTTCGCCGGCATAGTCTACTGCGCGCGCATTTCCTCGGCGCGTGGCAACGAGGGCGTCGGGCTCGAATTCTCCGCCATCACCATGGTGGTGTTCGGCGGCAGCCGCATCACTGGCGGCCAAGGCACCGTGCCGGGCACCGTGCTGGGCGGCCTGATCATCTGGTACGTCCAGGACGGCCTGAGCTTCGCCGGCGTGTCGAGCGACTGGGGCCTGCTGATCACCGGGATGTTCCTGCTGGTCGGCGTCCTGCTGAACGAGAACTGGGGTACGGTCCGCAACTTCGTCGCGGCCCTTTTCGGACGCGGCGCCAACCCCGTCAACATAGACCCGTGAGAGCCGATGGTGGCCATTTGCGGGAGGGAGAGTCCAGGATGACGAGCGAGTTTCGTGGTTTGCCGACACGCCGCGCGACACTGGCGATGGCGGCTGCCGCTGTCGCCGTGGCTGCAACCCGGTCGGCGCTCGGGGCGGAACGGATCAGCATGCAGGTGATTCCGAAGCTGATCGGCGTCCCGTATTTCACCTCGACCGGCGAGGGCGCCAAGCGAGCCGCCGCCGAGCTCGGCATCGACATGAACTACAACGGCCCGGCGGATGCCAGCGTCGAGGGGCAGCTCGCGATCATCAACCAGGCGGTCCGCCACAAGGTCGACGTCATCGCCATCTCAGGCATCGACGCCGCCGCCCTGGCGCCGTCGCTGAAGCGTGCGCGCGCCAGCGGCATCGCCGTCGTCAGTTGGGATTCCGACGTCGACAAGGCGGCCCGATCCTTCTACGTGGAATCCACCTCCTACGACAGCATGGGCAAGGGGCTGATCGACAGTCTGGTCAAGGACGGCGTCACCGCCGGCGACATCGCGATCCTCACCGGCTCCGCGACCGCCGAGAACCTTATCGCTTATGTCGAGGCCATGAAGGCCTATGTCGCGGCGCAACACCCGAAGCTGACCATCGCCACGGTGCTGGCCGGCGACGAGGACGCGGTGAAGTCGAAAGCGGTGACCACCAGCTACTTCCAGGGCAATCCGGACACCAAGGGCCTGATCGTGATCGGCTCGGCCATGACCCCGGGTATCGAGGCCCTGAAGGCGCTCAATCTGCTGGCGAAGGTCAAGGTCGCGGGCTTCGGGCTGCCGAGCGTCAACGGGGGCCAGACCAAGGACGGGACGCTGTCCCGCTTCCTGCTCTGGAACCCCGTCGATCTCGGCTACGCCGCCGTTTATGCCGGCGTCGCCGCCCACAAGGGCACCTTGAAACCGGGATCGACCCAAATCGACGCCGGCCGCCTCGGCAAGCTCGCGGTCACGGGCGACGTCGTCACGCTCGGACCGCCGGTCATCTTCGACGCGAGCAACGTCGACCAGTTCAAGTTCTAGGGCCAGGTGACGGCCGTGCCCGCAATCCTATCGGCGAGACCGACATGACGGTGCTCAAACCTTTCGTCCTCGTCCCCGGCGCCTGGCACGGCGGCTGGTGCTACTCCCGCGTGCGCCGGCTGCTCGCGCAACGTGGCCACGAGGTGTTCACGCCCTCCCTGGCGGGGCTGGGCGAGCACTCCCACCTCTACTCGCCGGCGATCAACGCCTCGACGCACATCCAGGACATCGTCAACCTGATCACCTGCGAGCAACTGTCCGCCGTCGTCCTCGCCGGGCACTCCTATGGCGGGCTGGTGATCACCGGCGCCGCCGACCGGGTGCCCGACAGGATCGCGGCACTGGTCTACATTGACGCTTTCGTGGGCCAGGACGGCAAGTCGTGCTTCGACATGGATCGGCCCGACTTCGTGGCCGTCCATCTCGACCGCGCTCAGTCGCATGGGGGTCACACGAGCCCACCTTTTTCCGCCGCCCAATTCGGCGTCAACGAGGCCGACCGCGCCTGGGTCGATCGGATGTGCACCCCGCAGCCCATCGCGACGCTGGCCGAGCGCATCGCGCTGACCGGCGCCTACAGGTCCGTGACCAACAGGACCTATGTCCGCGCGACGGGTTGGGGCCCGTCCCCGTTCACGCCGATCTACGAGGCCGTGGCGTCGGAGCCGGGATGGCGCCTGCGTGATCTGCCCTGCGGGCATGACACGATGGTGGATATGCCCGCCGAGACGGCCGAGATCCTGCTGGACGCGGCGGCGTGACCGCCCGCTGCCCCGCGACGGCGGACGAACGCAGCAAGGAGACGATCATGCCCGGAGAGGACAGTCGATTGTCCGTCGGTATGGCGGTGCGCCGCGCGGTGTTGGGCGACGCCCACGTCGAGCGCGCCACCGCCCAGGCGACCAGTTTCGACGCCGACTTCCAGGCCTTCGTCACCGAAGGCGCCTGGGGCTCGGTCTGGGCTCGCCCGGGCCTGACACGGCGGGAGCGTTCGCTTGTCACCCTGGCGCTGCTCGCGGCCCTGGGTCACGACGACGAGGTCGCGATGCACGTCCGCGCGGCCCGGAACACCGGCGCCACGCCCGAGGACATCAAGGAGGCGCTGCTTCACGTCGCGGTCTATGCCGGCGTGCCGGCAGCCAATCACGCGATCCGCATCGTCAAGGCGACGCTCGCCGCCATGGCGGCCGAAGTCCAGGCCGCGCCGAAGCCTTGACCACGGAGGAGAGTTCCTTGCCCGAAGGCATCTATCAGCGCGACACGGCCTGGCACCCGCCGGCCTTCACGCCGAGCTACAAGACGTCCGTGCTGCGGTCTCCCCAGCGCGCCTTGATCTCGCTCGAGGCGACCCTGTCCGAGCTGACCGGTCCGGTGTTCGGCCATGCCATCCTCGGCGAGCGCGACAACGACCTCATCACCAACTACGCCCGGACCGGCGAGGCCGTCGGCCAGCGCTTGATCGTCTACGGCCGCGTGCTCGACGAGAACGGCCGTGGGCAGCCGGGCGTTCTGGTCGAGTTCTGGCAAGCCAATGCGGGCGGCCGCTACCGTCACCACAGGGAGGGCTACCGCGCCGCCCTCGACCCGAATTTCGGCGGCTGCGGCCGCTGCATCAGCGACGCCGAAGGCAACTACTGGTTCCGCACCATCAAGCCCGGCGCCTATCCGTGGCCGAACCGCACCAACGACTGGCGCCCGGCCCACATCCATTTCTCGATCTTCGGATCCTGCTTCGCCCAGCGGCTGATCACGCAGATGTATTTCGAGGGCGACCCGATGATCTGGCAATGCCCGATCGTCGGCGCGATTCCCTCGCGCGAGGCGGTCGAGACGTTGGTGGCCGCGCTCGACCGGCAGGCGACGACCCACATGGACTCGCTCGCCTACAAGTTCGACATCGTGCTGCGCGGCCGCCGTCAGACGATGTTCGAGAACCGGCCTGAGGGTTTGTGAAATGGTCCAGGGCCTCAACCGACTGAAGGAAAGCCCGTCGCAAACGGCCGGTCCCTACGTCCATATCGGTACCAACCCGAACTGGGTGGAGATTGCCGGCGTCTGGCGGGGCGACCTCGGCCTCGTGCTGGTCGGGCCGGAGACGAAGGGCGAGCGGATCCTTGTCACCGGCCGTATCTTCGATGGCGCCGGCCAGCCTCTGACCGATGCGCTGGTCGAGATCTGGCAAGCGGATGCCGCCGGCCTCCACAGTTCGCCCGAGGAGCCGCGCGGCAAGGCCGATCCGAACTTCACGGGCTGGGGCCGGCAGCCGACGGATGCAAATACCGGCGAGTTTCGTTTTGAGACCGTCAAGCCCGGACGGGTGCCGTTTCCCGACGGCCGACCGATGGCGCCGCACATCACGCTATGGATCGCCGCGCGCGGCATCAACGTCGGCTTGCAGACGCGCCTCTACTTCGGCGACGAGGAGGCGGCCAACGCGGCGGACCCCGTGCTGGCCCGCATCGAGAACAAGGCCCGGGTCAGAACGCTGATCGCGCCGCGCGCCGCGCGCGACGGGCTGCCCTGCTACACCCTCGACGTCCACCTGCAGGGGCCTGACGAGACCGTCTTCTTCGACATCTAGGAGCCACGTCGATGGCCTTCCTGAGTAGCAACGGCATTACCCTACATGCCAGCCGCATCGGCGATCCGGGCAAGCCGGCGGTGGTCTTCATCAACTCGTTGGGCACGGATGCGCGGATCTGGGACGCCCTGGTGCCTTCGCTCGCCGACCGGTATAGCCTCGTGTTCCACGACAAGCGTGGTCACGGCCTGTCCGACGCGCCGCGCGGGCCCTACCGCATCGAGGATCATGCGGCGGACCTCCTGGTCCTGCTCAGGGCCATGGCGATAGACCGCTTCGCGCTCGTCGGATTGTCCGTCGGCGGCATGATCGCGCAGGCGGTCGCGGCCGAGTGCCGGGACCACGTGGCGGCCCTCGTGCTGTGCGCCACCGCCGCCAGGATCGGCGACGCCGCGACCTGGAACGCCCGCGTCGCGGCGGTCGAACGCGAGGGGATCGAATCCATCGCCACGAGCGTCCTGGAACGCTGGTTCACCCGCGCCTATCGGGCGCGCGAGACCGCCGCCATGGCGGGCTGGCGCAACATGCTGACGCGCCAGCCGCCCGGCGGCTATGCGGCGACCTGCGCCGCCATCCGCGACGCCGACCTGCGGGCGAGGGCGGCCAGCATCGCGGTGCCGACGCTGTGCGTCGCGGGGGACCAGGACCTGTCGACCCCGCCCGATCTGGTGCGCGGCACGGCCGACCTCGTTCCGGACAGCCGCTTCATCGTAGTCGACGGCGCGGGCCACATCCCGTGCGTCGAGCGGCCGGACGCCCTGGCCGAGCTGATCCTCGGCCATCTCGCCGGAGCCGGCTGGGCGTGATGCGGGCGGACACGCTGCTCGGCAGCCTCGCCGGCGATGCCGAGATCGAGAAGCTTTTCTCGGACCGGGCCGACCTCGCGGCACAGTTGCGGATCGCGGCCGCGCTGGCCGAGGCGGAGGCCGAGCACGGCCTGCTCGCGACCGACGCCGCCGCCGAGGTCGCCAACGCCTGCGGCGCGTTCGTTCCGGACTTCGACGCGCTTGCGGCCGCCATGGCGCGGGACGGCGTCGTGGTGCCGGGCCTGGTCCGGCAGCTTCGCGCGGCCGTCGGCGATCCGCATGGCAAGGCGGTGCATTGCGGTGCGACGAGCCAGGATCTCGTCGACACCAGCCTCGTGCTGCGGCTCGCCGCGGCAATCGCGATCCTCGAGGCGCGCCTCTGCGGGGTCGCGGCGCGCCTGTCGGCGCTGGAGGAGCGGGACGGCCGACGGGCGTTGATGGGGCACACCCGCATGCAGGTCGCCCTGCCGATCCTGGCCGCCGACAAGCTGGCGAGCTGGCGGGCCCCGCTCCTGCGTCACCGGACGCGCCTGTCGGAGCTGAAGCCACGCCTCCTGGTGCTGCAGCTTGGCGGCCCGGTGGGCACGCGGGCGGAGCTCGGCGTAAGAGGCGAGGCGATCGCCGCGACGCTCGCGGCGCGGCTCGGGCTCGGCGCCGTGCCGCCGTGGCACGCCCAGCGCGACGGCATCGGCGAGTTCGGCGCCTGGCTGTCGCTGGTCTCTGGCAGCCTCGGCAAGATCGGGCAGGACGTCGCGTTGCTTGCCCAGAACGAAGTCGCGGCCGTGAAGCTCGCCGGCGGCGGCACGTCCTCGGCCATGGCCCACAAGCGGAACCCCGTCGCGGCCGAGACGCTCGTCGCCTTGGCCCGCTTCAACGCCGGGATGGTCGGCACGCTGCATCAGGCGCTGGTGCACGAGAACGAACGCTCGGGCGCCGCCTGGACGCTCGAATGGCTGCTGCTCCCGCAGATGGTCGTCGCAACCGGCGCGGCCCTCCGCCTCGCGCGCCGGCTCCTCGATGACCTCAGCTTCACATCGCCCGAGGGGCCACCATGACGACAAGGCCCCGGGGCCGCGGAATTGTCGCCGTTGGTTCTTGTTCATGAACGTATTCTTGCATAGAAACAAACGACGCATCGTCGCCTCGACGCACGCGAGCTCCTCGTGATCGGCAACGATCACGCCCATGCGGCGCCAAGCCCGTTTTTCGCGGTGACGCCTGTCAAGTCGATGCCTTTCAGCGTGGAGAACGCACGATGACCGCGCCGCGAAACCCTTCCGCGACGTTCCCGGCGCTCGGCATCGGGGCCGGAAGCCTCGCCAACGCGAACGGCGAGGCCGCTTTCGTGGAAACCGTGCAGGCTGCCTGGGCCCGCGGTGTCCGGTATTTCGACACGTCCGCGCTCTACCTGGGCGGCGAGAGCGAACGGCGGCTCGGCATCGCCCTCGACGGCCTGCCCAGGACCGAGCTGCGCGTTTCCACCAAGCTCGGCCGCTATCAAGATCACACCGGGTCGAGCATCGATCCCGAGAGCAAACACAGTTACTTCGACTATTCCGAAACCGCGACGCTGCGGTCGGTCGAGCGCAGCCTGCGGCGGCTCAAGGTCGACCGCCTCGACGCCGTCTTCATCCACGACCTCGATCACCGCTTCTGCGGAGCCGCCTACCCGGATCTGTTTCGTGTCGCACGTGACCAAGCCTATCCGGCCCTGCGACGCCTCAAGGAGGCGGGGGTCGTCGGCGCGGTCGGCGTCGCCGCCATGGACTGGCGCGCCTGCCTCGAGTTCAGCGAGGCCACGGAACTCGACGTCGTGATGCCCGCGGGCGAGCATACGCTGCTGCGGAACCGGAGTGCGCCGCTGCTCCGCCATTGCGCCCACGCGGGCATCGACTGGATCGCGGCATCGCCATTCAACTCCGGCATCCTGGCGACCGGCGCGCGCCCGGACGCCTTCTACGACATGCGCCCCGCCACGCCCGCCGCCCTCGCGCAGGTCGGCCTGATCGAAGCCATGTGTCGGCGTCACGCCGTCCCGCTCGCGGCCGCTGCGCTGCAATACCCGCGACGGAATCCCGCCGTGTCGACGATCGTCTTTGGCGCGAAGACCGTGGCGGAGCTCGACGAAAACCTTGCCTGGCTCTCGCACGATCTCCCGAAAGCCTTTTGGGAGGAAGCCGAGCGGTTCCTTGGCGAAACGGCGGAGTGGGAGGACGTAGCGGCACGTGCCTGATCGCGTGGTCCGGTTTCAGCGAGACCTGACGGGAACATTCATGCGAGGATGACAGCGGGCGAATTCCACGCCACTCGGGCGTCCCCGTTGCACCCGTCAGCTCGCGACTGCGGCCATGG